>JACMPN010000476.1 GCA_014377495.1 Candidatus Sericytochromatia bacterium | reverse complement strand
GATCGTGTATTGCCACCACGGGGTGCGCAGTTTCCAGGTCGTCTACTACCTGCGGCAGCAGGGCTACACCCGGGCCCGCAGTCTTAGCGGCGGCATCGCCCGCTGGAGCGCCGAGGTCGATTCCACCGTCCCGGAGTATTGGTCCCCGTCACCGGCGTGGTCCCGGGACGTCCCATGTTTGCCTTGGTTCCGGTCGGGGTATGACAGATATTACGTGCATCCCGCTGACCTGCGGTGGCCGGTAGCGAGGGTTATGGATCATGGTTCGCAATGACGATCGTCCGGTAGGCCAGCCCCCCGTTGGGGGCCCTGTCGGCTCGCCACCGCCGGCCATCAAGCCGGCTGCGACCAAGTGCACCGATCCGCCGGGCGGTGCGACGACCAGGGCCAAGGATCAAGGCCCGGTCAAGGTCGCCATGCAAGGGACGGCCGCACCGACCCTGTCGCTCGTCCCGGACGAGACCGACAACGGCAAGGTCGCCGGCGGTGGATCCGGCAGACCGGTTGCTGCCGATGAGATCGTCAAAGGGTCCAATGGCCCTCACAATGCCTTCGGCCCCCGTGGTCACGAGACTCGGGACAGCTATGCACTGGGCATGCGGGCCGGTTTTTACCGCCTTGGTTTCAGCCGGACGCGGGTGAGCGGCGAGTCCCACGCCGGCCTCCTGGCCAACACCAAGGGCGGGGGCTTCGATGCCGGATTTATGACCCGCACCCCGTTTGGACCGCATTTCTCCATTGCCTGGGGGATGCAGGTCCAGGCGACCGCCCAAAAATTGGGTGAGACGACCCTCCTGCAGATCAACCCGGACCTCCTCGCCCAAGCCCGCTACCAGACGGACAACCACCAGCTAACCGTAAATGCCGGCCTCTACAACAAGGTCGGTGTGGGCTGGAACAAGGGCGCCGTGGATCGCAACGTGCAACGGGGCAAAGCCCTGGCCGACAAGATCGAAAAAGAGTTCGAAAGCCTGAAGGGCAAAGCCAAAGGCGCCATCGACAAAGTGAAGGCTGCCGGCGAGACCTTCATCGGTCAGGTCAAATCCGCCATCCCGACGGCCCGTGACCAGTTCGCCAGCCTGGCTTCACAACGGGTCTCCGCCCAGTTGGGTGATGCCGCCGGCAAGATCCTGCCGATCCTCACGGAAGAAGTGAATACGGCGTTCACAGGCTACTTCAACAACCTGTCCGCCGCCGTCGGGACCATGCAGTCGGCGATGCAGTCGGCGGCATCGGCCAGCACCCCGAGCCAGATGCAGGCCGCCTTATCGGCCTTTTCCGTGGCCTTGGGGCAGTTGCAGGCGGCCACCGGGCCCGGCAGCCTGGACGCCTACATCGTCACCATGCAGAATAACCTGGCCAATCGACTCGGGCCCGAGGCTGCCGGCCAGATGGCGGCATTGGGCGAGATCCTGAACACGACGGCCAGCGACGTGGGGGGTACCTTGATGGCCTCGCTCAATCAGGCCGCCAACACGGCGATCACCACCGGCAACCGGATTTTGTCCGACCTCCTGGGCGATGCCGCAAATGCCCTGGGCAATTCGGCGGACGCCGCCAGCAGTGCCAACGCCCAGCGGGAGCAGATGACCACCGTGGCGATGACCTCCCGATTGGGCGTCGGCATGGATTACCAATACCGCATGCCATTTCTGAGCAGTACGAAGCACGACTTCAACACGGTGCTTGACGTCGGTGGCAACTATTACCACCCCCTGATGGAGATGGCGTGGGCCGATAAAGGGGCGCCGAACCCGATGGTCGTTGGTGCTGCGGTCGGTCCGACAGCCGACCTGCATGCGGGCGTGCGCTTCACCAAATGGTGGGGCAACGTCGGGCTCGGAGCGGATATCGGGGCCCAGGGCATGTGGACCAAGGGGGCAGGCGTCTCGGTCGCCCCCCAAGCCGGAGTTTCCCTGTCGGCCAGCTTTTAGAGACCGTTGCGGACTCCGGGCCCGGGCCCGGTGATGACCCACAGGTTGTCACCGGGCGCTGTGCGTTTGGGTGCCGTCGGGGATCCGGTCGCTCTGTAAAACGCCGGGTCGGCTGCCGTTCTGTGCCGGGGCGGTGTGATTGCAGTATCCTGAGTGCATGGCATCAGACGTTTAGGGGTTTCACCATGTCACAGGCGCCACACCGCCGGTTGTCCGCCGAGGAGACCGTCGCCCTGCAGGGGCTTTTCGTCGAGGTGCGCAGCAACGCCCGCTCACTCGTCGGCGTGATTTCGACGTTTGTCGTGCCCCTGGAGGCGGTCATGGCCTTTGTGGTGCTCTGGCCACCGTTCTGGCGGCCGAGCATGGCCGCATCGGCAATTTCCATTGCCGCCGGCGTGGCCATCCTTTACGCCCTGTGGGCACATCGGATCTACCAGCCTGTACGGCTGTTGCGGGCGGACATGCTGGCCGGTGAGGCGGAAGCCCGTGAGGGCGAGGTGGGGTCCTGTGAGCCCGCCGATTACTTTGTCGCCGTGACCCTGCGGGAATCGCCCCGGGCGGTGATCAAACTGGCCCCGCCCGTGGTCGGCACCGATGACCGGCGGGATCTGTCGGTCGGTCAGCGGATCCGCATGGATGTGCTGCCCCACAGTGGCCGGTTGCTGGCGCTGACTCACGGCTGAGCCCCCGGGCCATTGCCCGACCGGCCCTAGCCGTTTCCGGGGCAGTGCACGACCCGGTTACGGCCAGCCACTTTGGCGTCGTGGAGGGCTGCGTCGGTCCGGCGGATGATGTCGGTTGACGTGCTGACACCGGGTTGCGGTCCGGCGATGCCGACGGTGATGCTGATGACGGCTTCACTGTTATCCGTGATTGCCATCTCGCTGATCGCCTGCTGGATCCGCTCGGCCATGAGGGCCGCGCCGGTTTGGGGGGGGTGGGGCAGGATGGGCACGAATTTCTCGCCGCCGTAACGGGCGACGCAACCGCTGGCCCGGGCAATCGCTTTCAGCGTGTCGGCAACCGCCTGCAACACCCGGTCGCCCATGACGTGGCCATGCTCGTCATTGATCGCTTTGAACCAGTCGATGTCCAGCATCAGCAGGCTGAACACTTCACTGTCGCGTTTGTAGCGGGCGATGGCGTCCGTCAGCCGATTCTCGAAGGTGATCCGGTTGTGGATGTGGGTCAACCCGGGCAATGGGGCGATCCTGGCCCGGTACGAGCAGGTCGTTGACGCCCCAGTCACCCATTGGTTGTGTGTGGGTTACCGTCGCGTCCGGTATGACGAGGACACCGGCAAAGGGGTTCAGAACCTAATGGGCGGTGCCCAGGCTCAAGACCACGGCGATGCTCATGGCGGTCACGACTAAGGCCCAGAGGTTCTATTCAGATGGTGATGTCGGCTGCTCCATGTGTTGGGCCACGGCTGGCCTATGCCTCTTTAAGTGCGTGTGGGGCTGCGGCTCCGGTGACCGGGACCGCTCGCATGCTCCAAGTTTATCGGACAGGCGGTCACCGGGTATTCTCAGATGGAAGCGGCACGCTGTTGGATGAGCGTACCCAGACACCGTGTCGGCGGTCTGTCGCTGTCGCCTTGCACGTCAGGTTTTTAAATGAGCGGTTGCTCCGCAAAGCAAGGTAAGGAGCGGAGAACAGCTGCTGGGCGTAACAATACTTCTTTGGTTGCCGGAAAGTTACCATGTTACTATATTGCTGATCCTGACCAGACTTAGCCCTTCCTGAGAGACAGCGTTGGCCTGCCCCCCAGGCTCCGGCGGTGGCAGCAGGCGGCAAGAAGATGAGGCTGAGATACACGCATGTTCGAGCAGATCCGAGAAGGTTCGGCGTTTATGCGCCAGGCTCTCCAAGGCTACAGCGTCCGCCAGCAGGCGCTATCATTGAACCTCAGCAACACTGACACACCGAATTACAAGCGGATGGATGTCGGGTTCGAAGAACAGCTGCGTGCGAAAGCGAAGCTGACGGAGCCCAGTCCGATGACACTGACCGATGTGCGGCACATGCCGTTTGCCGGGCCGGCGGCCTTTTCCCCGGCGGTCTCCATTGATCGGAGCACCACGTTGCGACGGGACGGCAACAACATCGACATCGATCAGGAGATGTCCAAGGTTTCTCAAAATGAAATCGGCTACAACGCGGCGACGCAGTTCCTCAGTGGCAGGTTTGCGATGTTGAAGTACGTGATTGCAGATGGAGGTGGCAGCTAATGGCTTTGACTTCGGCGCTTCGGACGACGGCGTCGGGCCTGACGGCTCAACGTTTGCGGATGGACATCATCTCCAACAATCTGGCGAACGCCAACACGACCCGCACCGCGCAGGGCGGCGCCTATAAGCGGCAGACGCCGGTCTTCGAACCGATCCTCAGGTCCCAGACTTTGTTCAGCCTAGCCGGCTTCGGCAGGGCGCAGCCGACCGAGGCCGATGCCTCCGGCGGCGTGCGGGCCACCGCGGTGACCGACGATCAGCGCCAAGGTAAAATGTCCTATGAGCCGGGACATCCGGATGCCAATGCAGCCGGCTACGTGGAGTATCCGAACGTCAACGTCGTCTCGGAAATGGCTGACATGATCAGTGCCACTCGCGGCTATGAAGCGAACGTCACGGCGATGCAAGCCTTGAAGAGTATGGCGCTGAAGGCGCTCGAGCTCGGGAGGGCCTAAGGATGGACTTCAAAATTGGGGAGTCTGCCGGCTTGAGCCTCCTGCCGGTTGGTGCGGCGGGTGCCGGCGGGGCTGCGAAATCCGGTAACTTCACGGAATTTTTCAATAACACCATCGCCGAGCTCAATCAGTTGAACCAAAATTCTCAACAATTGCAGCAACGCTTTGTTGCCAATGGCGATGTCGAGCTGCAAGATGTGATGATTGCCGGCAATGAGACCGAAATGGCCATGAAGCTGACGATGCAGATTCGCAATAAGATGCTTGAGGCCTACCGCGAAATTTTGCGGATGCCTGTTTAGTTCTCAGACGGTTAGGGAGTCGTAATCGCCCGCATGGCATCCAATTTCCTGCAACAACTGCGTGCCGATGGTCAACGGATTGTCGGCCAGCTCTCCCGCCAACAAAAGCTTGGTCTGGGGGCTCTGGCTGCTGCCGTGGTCATGGGTTCGACCTTTTTGTTTATCTGGGCCCAAAACCCTGATTATACGCCGCTTTATCGCGGCTTGGACGACAAGGACGCCAATTCCATCGTTATGAAGCTGCGTGAGGACAAAGTCGCTTACCAGCTCGCCGACAATGGGGCGACCATCCTGGTCCCGCGGGGCAAGGTCGATGAGCTACGCCTGACGCTGGCTGGTCTCGAGTTGCCGAAGCATGGCTCGATCGGCTTCGAGGTCTTCGACCGGACGAGCTTCGGGATGACCGATCAGCAGCAGAAAATCCAGTACCAGCGGGCCCTGCAGGGCGAGTTATCCCGGACGATCGGTACCGTGTCCGGCGTCGGCAGTGCCCGGGTCCACCTGGTCATCCCCACGCCGGACCTCTTTTCCGACGGAGACGCTCAGAAGCAGGCTACGGCGACGATCGTCCTCAAGCTGACGGACGGGCACAAGCTCGGCGAACAGCAGGTGCGGTCCGTCAGTCACCTCGTCACCGGCGCTGTCGAGGGGCTGAAAGAAGAGAACATCAGCATTACGGACACCAACGGCAACATCCTCTTCGACAAGGAGATGATGGCCAACAACTCCGAATCCAGCCGCCTGAAGCTCAATCAGGAGCAGACCGTCCTGACCAAGGCGGCGGACGAGCGCATTCAGCGTAATGTTCAAAGCATGCTCGACCGGGTCCTCGGCGGCGGCAATGCCGTGGTCAAGGTCGCCACGGAGCTGGACTTCAGTCCCGAAGAGGCGAACGAGGAGCGGTATACGCCCAATGGGGCGGATGCCAACGACAAGGTTATCCGCAGCACGCGGGCCGTAACGGAGGCCGGCCAGGGCAAGACCCCCGGCGCCCCGGGGGGGGTGCCCGGCACCACCTCCAACATCCCCAGCTATCAGTCCCAGGCTGACAATGGTGAGCAGGCATTCGACCGGCAGGACGTGACGACAAATTACGAAGTGTCCAAGGTCATCAAGAAAACGACGAAATCCCTTGGCCAGATTAAGCGGCTGTCGGTGTCCGTCGCCGTGAACAGTGTCGTGGGTGGTGAAGCGATCACCCAAGAGAAATTGGGAGACATCAAGGCCATGGTCGTTGCAGCCTCTGGTGCTGTGCTCACCGTCATGCCGGGCGCATCGGCGTCGCGGGATATCGTCACTGTCGCCTCGATGAAGTTCGATAATTCCTTGCTCGCCAAAGAGCTGGAGCAGATGAACGAGCAGCAGCGGCAGCAGTTCTACATGACTCTGGCCGGGGTGGTCCTGGCCATCGTCGCCATTGTCGCCCTGCTCATCGCCTTGCGGATGGCCTTCGGCCGGCGGCAGGATCCGTACGCCCCGCCGTCGCTGTCTGAGCTGGATCCGGTTGCCCCAGGCCTGATGAACGGCCATAATGGTCACAGTCCCGATCAAGCCGAGTTGTTGGCTGCCGCTCAAGCCGAAGAGGACCTGCGTAACTCGACCGAGGACGTGTATGCCCTTTCCGGCAATGGCAACGGCGACGCCCCCGAAGATCTCCTGCAACTGACCGAGGCGATCAGCCGGCGCACGGCGACCGTCAAGGGATTGAGCGAGATGGCCAAAGACGATCCGGCAAACATGGCTCGCTTGCTGCGCGCCTGGATGGCAGAATAGGCAGTTATGGCCCAGTACAACCCTCACCCGGTGCCCGTCAAGTCCGGCAAGCCCGAGTTGCTTTCCGGCCGTCAAAAGGTCGCGACGGTCCTCGTCGCCCTCGGCCCGGAGATTTCCAGCCAGATCCTCACCCACTTCGACGAAGCCGAAGTGGAACAGATCGCCCTGGACATCTCGACGATGCGGCGGATGGAGCCGACGACGGTCAATGACATCATTGAGGAGTTTTACCAGCTCGCCAAAGCCAACGAATACCTGGCATTCGGCGGCCTGCAGTACACCCGGGAAGTCCTCGAGAAAGCCTTCGGCACCGAGAAAGCCGAGATGATCCTGGCCCGGTTGACCTCGATGATGGAGCAGGTGTCGATGCCTTTCGACGCCTTCCGTCAGGCCGACCCGGCCCAAGTGGCCAATCTCATCCAGGGCGAGCATCCGCAGACGATTTCCCTGATCCTGGCCTACCTGCGCCCTGAGCAGGCCGCAGTGGTCATCTCGAATTTGCCTGAGGACCTGCAGATCGAGGTCTCGACCCGGATGGCTACCATGGAGCGGGCCGGTCTCGAGGTCGTCAAGGAAGTCGAGGCCGTGCTCTACGACAAGTTCTCGGCCGTCCTCTACAACAGCGAAAAGCATGCCCATGTGGGCGGCGTCAAAGCCTTGGCCGAAGTGCTCAACCGGGTCGACCGCAGCACGGAGCGGAATATCGTCGAAAACCTGGAACGGCTCGATCCCGAACTGGCCGAGTCAGTCAAAAAGCTCATGTTCGTGTTCGACGATCTGGTCCAGCTCGACGACCGGGCGATCCAGCGGGTCCTGCGCGAAGTCGAAAGCAAGGATCTTGCCCTGGCCCTCAAGGGTGCCACCGAGGAAGTCAAGGAACGCATCTACCGCAACATGTCCGAGCGGGCCGGCCGGATGCTGCGGGACGACATCGAGACGATGGGCCCGGTGCGGCTCAAGGACGTCGAAGAAGTTCAGCAGAAGATCGTCAACGTCGTGAGACGTCTTGAGGAGACAGGCGAAATTATCATCAGCCGCGGGGGCGACGACATTGTCATTTGAGGAGCAGAAGCGCCTGCGCCCACGCATTCTCAAGGGTCCCTCCGTTTCTTCCGACGTCTTTGTCCTGACCGTTGCCGACGTGGCCGCCCCGCTGTTTCCAGGGTCTCTGAACGGCGGCGCCCGTCCCTTCGTGCCCTCCCGGTTGTCCGACAGCGATCTGATCGAGACGGGTTTGCTGGGCGAGGGCTTTGTCGCCGGCTTTCATGGTCTTGATTTTGCATCGGATCCTGAGCCCGAGCCGGAGCCGTTGCCACCACCCGATCCCACGCCCGAAATCCTGGCGGCGGCCGAAGCCCAAGCGGCCGAGATCATCGCTGCAGCGGAAGGGCG
>JACMPN010000475.1 GCA_014377495.1 Candidatus Sericytochromatia bacterium | reverse complement strand
GTTGGTGCCTCCCCGGACAACCGGGCCAGACCGGCATGGGCGTGATACTCCGTCGGTGCCAGTTGCGACGCTTCCTGAAAATAGGAGTTCGCCTGAACGGGTTTGTTTGCCCCTTCATACAGATGGGCAAGGGCGAGATTGGCCATGGCCAATTCGGGAGCGATGGCAGGATCGGGTGACTGCGGGGATCCGTCCAACGGCAGGACAATACCCTTCCCCGCCAGGTGAGCGGCCACCGCATCCCACCAACGGTCCCAGCCACCCAGTCGTTCCATGGCCCGACGGCTGTTCTGCCCCAGTGCGCCGGCTTCGGCGGGATGGGCGAGGAAATGCCGGGCGAGCAGAGCGATCTCCTCCGGAGTCTCCGCCGTGGCGACGTCCCGGTCGCAGGAAAACAGGTCGGCCAGCTCCGGACAGGGAGAGGCGATCTGCATGCCACCGGCGGCGGCAATCTCCACGTTCATCAGTTTGATGGCCGGATGGGGCTCGATGCTCCAGTCCGACGCCAGGGCGAGGTTGACGGTGGCTGTCCGGAACGTTTCGAACATGGCCGGCAGGCTCGGCGTGGGGCGGGCAACGGCTTCACAGCCCGGCACAGATGCCCAGCTGTCATGATGCAGCTCGACCGGCAGGCCGTGCGCCAGCAGATGACGCACGACTTGGACCCGCCAGCTCAATGCCGATTCGCCGTTGTATTTGGGACTGCCACAAAAGGCGATGACCGGCCGCAGCGGGCCTGGCGTCGCCACAACGGTCTGCCAGCCAAAGGGCAGTGGCAGGTAAGTCGGCGGGTTGCCGTCGCGCTCCGCCGCCTGGTTGACCATCCCCTGGCAAACGGTGACAGCCAAATCACAATACGCATCGTAGAGGCGGAACTGCCGCCAGTTGCCGGCGGCGATCCGCTGGCGCCCCGGCGCCGCCACCAGGCAGTCATCATAGCGGAAGGCGATGACGGCGATCCCCATTTGGCGCATCTGGGTGAGCACGGTCGGCTCGACCTGGTTCTGCGGCGTCACGACGACGGCCTGGATCCGATAAGCCTCTGCATAGCGCAACAGCAGGCGCTGCATGCCCTGTTGACCGAAAACGGCCATCAGCGCATAACAATCGATGGAGATGACCTGATGGCCGACGGCTTCCATGCCGCTCTTCAGCCAGAACCAGTAGCCTGAGTCGGGGTCGGGCGGCACATAGTGCCAAATCAGAATACGCAAGGCACTTGCATCCTATGGCTGCCGCATGATCATCGGGAATTCCGGCCAATGGTGCTCATGGATCGCCGCAATCCGCAAGAGCAAGCCGGCCCTATGGCGTTCCACCAATTGCCGGCAGATTTGGACGGCGACGTTGCGATGACAGGGGATGGCCAGGCACAGGGCTTGGAGGAGCGCGTCGTCGTCGCCGAGTTCGAGGGCACACTCGGCCCAGCGCATACTCGCATGCTGGTGATTGGACAGCCCATGGACTTTGGCAAAAGGCAACGGCCAGGCGACTTCCTGCGTGCGTTGGGTGACTGCGGCGGCGGACTGCCAATGGTGCATTGCCGTCTGCGTGTCGCCGGCTAGCCGGGCAAGGCCGGCGTGGGCGTGGTCTTCCGTCGGCACCAATTGCAAGGTTTCCCGAAAATACTGGGCGGCCAGTTCCGGCTGGTCGGCGCGCTCATAGACGTGTGCCAGGGCGAGAGCGGCCATGGCCAGTTCCGGGGCGATCACGGGATCAGGGGCCTGTGGCGGACTGACCCGCGGCACGTGAATGCCCTTGGCGGCCAGATGGTCGGCGACATGCGCCCACCAGATATCCCAGCCGTCGGAGCGTTCCAGCGCCTTGCGGCTATTCCGGCCCAGTTGACGGGCTTCTTGCGGGTGCTCAGAAAATGACGGCTGAGCATGGCGATCTCCGCCGCCGTGTCCGCTGTGGCGATGTCGCGGTCAAAGGAAAAGAGGTCGGCCAGTTCCGCGGACGGCTGGGCGATCTGCATGCCGCCGGCCGCCGCAATCTCCACATTCAACAGCTTGACCAACGGGTGCGGACCGATGTCCCAATCAGCAGCCAAAGCCAGGTTGACCGTCGCAGTGCGGAAAGTCCCGAACCAAGCCGTCAGCGTGGGCGTCGGACGGGCAGCGGCCTCACACCCGGGGACGGTGGCCCAGTCGTCATGGTGCAACTCCAGCGGCAGGCCCGATGCCAGCAGGTGCCGGATGACATGCACCCGCCAACCCAGTTGCTTCTCATTACGGTATTTGGGGCTGCCACAATAGGCGATCACGGGCCGCAACGGTTGCACGGCGGCCGAAACGG
>JACMPN010000044.1 GCA_014377495.1 Candidatus Sericytochromatia bacterium | reverse complement strand
TCCAGTGCTAAGAGACTCTCTCAATCAACGAGACCGAGCCTGGCGCCGTAGGGCACTGCCAGGCAAGGCACAGTGACGAAGCGTACGGGGTAGTGCGGTGAGAAGCTGTAACGCAGTCCTGGCGCAGCCATGCGGTGCCAGGCGACCGATCGTTGATTGAGAGAGTCTCTAAGGATCGAGGACCGTTTGGTCCATATCCGCCAGGTCGTTCGGGTGGCTTTCGAGCTTGTGCAGCGCCGCCTCCAGCAGGGGCGTCGGGCAGTTGGGCAGCACTTCCTCGATGCGGACGATGCCGTCCTTGTCGACGACGATGCGCACCCGCAGCAGGCTCGTGCGGGGGATCTTGCCCCACGCGTCCCAGCGGGCCAGGCGGCAGATGACATTGATGTGGTAGACCTTGGGCGCCAAATCACTGCGGAAGTCGCCCAAAGCGGGGTCATAGTAACGGATCGGCACGAGTGGATTGTCCAGCCGGGCGATGTAGGGCTGGATGTTGAAGCGGAAGATCAGCTTGATCCGCCGGGGCTGGCCGCCCGGGCTGGGCTTTTCGACCTGCACGTCGGTCTGATAGCGGATGACCGTCTCCGCCCGTTCCTCGTCCAGCTCGATCGTGTGGACGTTGGAACGGACCTGCCGCACCTCACTGACGAGGTCGTCCTTGGAGGTATAGCTGAGCCGTTCGCTGATCGTGGCGATGGTTTCGTGGGTTTCGGCATCCTGCACCTGCCGGACATAGTCGGGGAACCGCCGCTGAAAGGCGTGGGTCAGTTTTTCCTTGCTGATGTCCTTGACCCGGTCCTTCAGGACGTATAGCAGCACGGCGATCGTCATCACCCAAAGGAAGTCCGTTACCTGGACCACCCGTTGGGACTGGGCCATCGTGATGCCGTAGAAGGCGGCGGCGAGGCCGGCCCCGGTAGCGGCGATCACCTGGCTGTACATGCGCCAGCTCTGGGTGACGATGCTGGCATCCAGATAGAGGACGCTGGAGATATGACGCTTCAGGGCGCTGAGGCGGTAGGAGTAGTACTCGCGGGTCGACAACTCAGTGTCGTCCAGGCAGACGTACCCATGGGCCCGCCGGAAGGTGATCTCCGTCTCAGCCAGCTGGGCGAAACGCTCCGGCACGGGGAGCCCTTCTTTGAGGTAGGCCCGGGCCAGGGTGGCCAGCGAACCTTCCCAACGGTAGGACAGGTACTCGTCGACCCAGCGCAGCTCAGCACTGACCCGCTTGGCGACCAGGTGGGTCTCGAAGCGCGGCCAGATCTGGCGGTAACGCTGCAGGATCTCGGTGCCGCTGTCCAGGAACATCTCCAGGACTTCGGCGGACAGCGTGCCTTCCTTGAGCTTGCGGCGCAACTGCCGGGTGCCGTTACGGAAAAACCGACTGGTATAGCAGCCGAGCAGCTTGCCTTGGCGGATCGCCTCATCGTTCATCTTGGGATCGACGACGTCGAGGAGGGACTTCAGCGCATAATGCAGGGCGCTGAGCGGGGACTGCCGGCAGGCCGGATCGAGCAGGTCCGCCAGGGTCAGCTCCGGGGTCTTGAACCGCACGTACCGGATGAACGAGCTATAGAACTGCTCTTTGGTGAAGGTGTTGGCGTCGATGCCGAGGTTTTTGGGCAGAAAAAAGTAGACTTCGCTGCCAAAACGCTCAAAGGGCCGATCGTTCGAATAGTTGCCCGGGGTCGGATCGAAGCTGAGCTTGATCTCAAACTGGGTGCGGTCATGCCCTTCGACTTCGACCCCAAAGGGCAGCTCCGACGTGTAGGGTGACGACCACGAGCCCCCGACCGGCTCATCGATGCCAGGCAGGGAGATAGCCACGTGCTGCCCCCCCTTCCCGTCATTCACCTATCCATGATGGCACGCCGAAAGGCGCCCGTCGAGGGCCGTTACGGCACAGACTCAGGCGGCCGGACTAGGCTCAGGCGACAAAACCGGGACCAGGCGACCCGTCCTCCGGCCGATCCCGGCGGACCGTCGGTGCGCCCATGACACCGGCGTCTCGCCACCCGCTGCGGGTGACCGTCGCTTCCCGATTGCAGCCATGTTTAACCGAGCAGGTCGACCGCATTGCGCAAGCCGGTGCTGGGGGCCTTGATGTACTTTTTCGCCGTATCGACCCGGGCGTGACCCAACAGGGCCGCCACCTGATCGAGTGCTGCCCCACGGTCCAGGAGCTGGGTTGCAAAGGTGTGGCGCAGCTGATGGGGCGTGACATGGCCGAGACCGACAGACGAGAGGGCTTCCTTGACGATCTGCCGCATCACGCCATAGGCGAGCCGGCCCGTGGGCAGGGTTTTGCTCAGGGAGATGAACAGGGGCTCTTCCTCGATGCCGCCGGTGGCCTGGCGTTCCCGCAGCCATGCCTGCAGCGGGACGACGACGTTGCGGTTCAGGGGCACGAAGCGCTCTTCGCCGCGGCGGCCGATCACTCGGACCTGCAGGATGTCCCAGAGGATGTCGGAGACGTTCAGGGCCTGCAGCTCACCGATACGCATCCCCGTGTAATAGAGCAGCCAGACGATGGCCCGGTTGCGCACATCGACGTGGGCTCCGGCCGGCAGCTGGTGCAGCAGGCGGTCGACTTCGTGGACACCGATGTGGATCGGGGCCATGGCCTCGACTTTGGGGGGCAGGACGTTGCCGGTCGGATCAAGGTCGATCAGATCATGTTGTTCGGCCCAGGCAAAAAAGCGTTTGCAGGCGATGACCCGCCGCCGGATGCTGGCCGGCCGCAGGTGCCGCTGATGGGTGAGGTACCGGCGGAACTCGAACTCCCGCAGGGTGACCACCGGACGCTGCAGCCAGGACTCGACATGCGAGAGGTCGCTACCATAGGCCCTGAGGCTGGCGGGCCGCCGGTTGGAGCTGGCCAGATCGGCCAGAAAGGCGTGAATGGGGGCGCTCTGGGTGTGGGCAATGTGGGTCATGGCCGTAAGCTAGCATGCGCTCTCTTGTCCCGTTTGTGACGGCGATTGCTTATCGGGCAGGTTCACCGGACAAAATCAGCGGACCCCGTGGTGACGACCCTTGCGCGTCGAAGGCGCCGGTCAAGCCGACGCCTTCGGAAAAACCCGCAACGGGATTAATCGGGGATGATCGCACCTTCGACCGGGCACACTGCCAGGCAGGCGCCGCAGGAGATGCAGGTGTCTTCAATGAAGAAGAAGATCGTGCCCTTGGTGTTGATCCCGTCGCCTTCTTTGATGCAGTCGACAGGACAGACGTTGACGCAGTCGCCGACGCCTTCGCAGATGTCCTTCTCGATAATGTACATATCGTGTGCTCCTTATGACGAGGTCATCTCGCAATCGCGGGACGCCGGCGATTTATCCGTTCACATCCCCCCAAGGGCGGAATCGAGTCTTTAAATTATAGGGCAAGAACGGCTTGCTCGCCCGCTCCTGCGGACAAAGTTGCAGCGACGGTCAGGCCAGGGGGGATTTTCACCGGCAGACTCTGTGGCCGCACCCATCCAAGTCACTTACGCCCGACCTGCCGTGCGCCTCCAACGGGGGGCGATCAGGGGACACGTGCAGGAGGCCCGGTGGCGGCGACAGTCGGGGGTGAGCGCGATGCATCAGGATCCCCACAATGCCATTCTACAACCGGTCAGGTCACCGGTGATCCAAAGTCCTCCCGGTCTGTGACCGATGGCCCGGCGGCACCCGCCGCCTTTTCCCGAATTTGCCGGAAAGGATCCCACGACATGTCCCCGCCCCTGA
>JACMPN010000474.1 GCA_014377495.1 Candidatus Sericytochromatia bacterium | reverse complement strand
GGCGGCTGAAATCCTGCGCGCCTGGTGTGCATTGCGGGTGGTCGATCCGGCGATGAGCGCCGGCGATTGGCTTTGCGGCAGGGTGCTGCTGCACCGGCGGATGGGCACAGCCCTGGCTGACAGGTGTGGGGCGCCGGGGCCCGATCCCGGGGTCACGGCGGCCACCGTCCACGGGGTGGACCTGGACCCGGTGGCAGTGGCGCTCGCCGAAGTCCGCCTGACTCTCCTGACGGGCGCGATCCCGGATTCCGGGCGGCTCATCGTGGGGAACAGCCTGCTTGCCAACGACGGGGACGAGCCGCGGCGCTGGCACTGGCCCGGCTGGCCGCAGAGGTTTGATGTCGTGCTGGGAAACCCGCCTTTTGTCAGTACCAAGCAACTCGATGCGACGGGCGACCGTCAACGACTGCTGCGACATTACGGATACGCCGACGATCTGTATGTTCATTTTGTCGATCAGGCGCTGCACTGTCTCAAGCCGGATGGCTGGCTCCTGTATATCCTGTCAGATTCTTTTCGGACGACGATCACCAAAAACCGCCTGCGCGAGCGGCTGCTGGCCTGTCGGCTGCACCGCTTGGAGACATTGGCGGACGGCACCTTTGCGGCGACGGTGGGCACGGTGGTCGTCACCCTGCAACTGGCATCACCACAATCCCATGTCCAGGTCCCCCCCCATGGCACGCTGCCGTTGCGGGATCTCATTCTGGGACCACGGCGGGTCTTCGTCGATCCGACGCCCGGCAATCAGCGTTGGCTGGCCCGGTTGAGGCCCCATTGGGAACCCCTGCTGGATGCCTGGGCTGAGCCGTTGCGTGATTCCCGACGGCAGCAACAGGCCGCATCGGCCATCGAGACGCACCGACTGGGACTGCGACCAGGGGATTGGACGTTGCTCGGCCTTTTATGCGACGGGGGCGTCGGCCTGCAAACGGGAGACAACGGGCTGAGTCTGGGTATCCGGGCCGGCAGTCCGGCCGCCAAGGCAGCCGTGGTGCGGCTGGCTACCTTACGCCAAGAGTGGCTGGCTGATCCGGAAGTGGCCGTATGGATCGATCGGACCCTGCCGACGGAGGTTCTGGCGGTGGCCCTCCGGAGTCGGTTCAGTGCGGCACGACTGGGGTTCCGGCGAGGCGAGGTGTGGCGGGTCGTGGCTCTAACGGACATTGCCGACCCCATGGCATGGCCGGAGGCTTGGCGACAGTCAGGTACGCCGCAGGTTCCGGCATGGGTGCCTTATGAGAAGGGGGATCCCGAGGGTCGGCGGTGGCTTCATGACAACCCGTTCCTGATTCGCTGGGACAAAGCGGGTGTGCGCCGGCTGCGGGACTCCGGCCGTGGCCGGGGCGAGCCCGTGCTGCGCAACCCGCAGTTTTTCTTTCAGGCGGGGGTGACCTGGTCGAACATGAGCAGTCAGTCGCTCAAAGCCCGCCTGCAGCCGCCCTGCGTCTTTGATGTGGGCAGCATGACCCTGTTTCCGCGGGTGGTATGGCTCGATCCGCTGGTCCTGGTGACCTGGCTGAATGCCGCATCGACCACTGGATTGCTGAAGGCGTTCATCAACCACACGCTCAATTTTCAGATCAATGACCTGCGATTGCTCCCCCTGCCCGTACCGAGCGCCGCCACCTGCGCGGTGCTCAGGGACTTGGCCCAGGCGGCGGTCGACCGCGGCCCGGCAGGTGAGACGGCAGATCTGGAGCGACTGATCGATGACGTGGTGGCTGCCAGCTATGGCAGCGGCTGGGACGTCACCGAAATGACAACACCAAATGTGAAGGTCGTCCGTTGACACTGAGCAGACCACACGTTACATTAGATAAGTCGTCGCGGGGTAGAGCAGTCTGGTAGCTCGTCGGGCTCATAACCCGAAGGTCGTAGGTTCAAATCCTACTCCCGCAACCACTTAGGTTCTCCAACAACGTCGCGGGGTAGAGCAGCCCGGTAGCTCGTCGGGCTCATAACCCGAAGGTCGTAGGTTCAAATCCTACTCCCGCAACCAGATTTTCCAAGCCCTCCAGCAATGGGGGGCTTTGGTTTTGGCGCGTTTTTGCGGGGCGTTCGGGGCATGAGGTGTTCGAGCTCACCCCTCCTGACCCCACCCCGTCCCATGCCTGGATAGGGGAGCTTTCACTTCTATCCCACTAAGGGAAACCGAAGGCAGAGTGCCGTTGCCCTCAGCCGTCACGTGGATAGTCCCACCTACCGCCCCCCAAAGAGAACCGAAGGCAATGAGCCGTTGCCCAAACGCGACTTGAGGGCCGCTTTGTGAGGGGCCCTCAAACCGTTGCCGGAAACAAACCACGTCATGGCGGTGGTTTCTGCGGTGTCAGAGTGGTGCGATTTCAGGTCGGGTTCGGCGAGCGCGTCCGTCTGGACGCTGAACCGGTTCCGGCCTGAAAGCGGGCCGCTATGACATCACAGAAACCGCTGTCGGCTGGTAAAGCATGATGGGGATCCCATCCGGGTCGCAGACCAGGGCCATCATGCCGCCGGCTTCCGGCTGCTCGGTGGGCGGGAGGTTGAACGTCACGCCTCCGGCGGCCATGTGGGTGGCCAGGGTCTGCAGGTCGGCGACCCCAACCCCGAGGGTCACCCGCCCGGCCCCCCAGGCGGAGTCGCCCGGCGGGTCGCCTTCGTGCCGCCGCAGCGTCAAACTCCCCGTCGCCAGGCGGGACTCCGCCCAGTCGGGCGTCGCAAAGCTCAACGGGAGGCCGAGGCCATCCCGGTAAAACTGCACCGAGTCATCGATGTCCGTGACAAGGATGATGGTCTGATGGATTTGATTGATCACTCAGGCGGCTCCTTAAACGCTGCGTACGACCAGGCCGAACGATTCCCTAATGTGGGCGGGAATCGCTCCCTGCCGCTGCCTGGACTTCGGACGGGTTGGCCACGGAATCGGACTGGCCGGCAGCCAGGCGGGCAAAATGTGCCAGCGCTTGCGACCGTTTGTTCGATTCCTTGGGCTTCCAGCCGGTCAATGCCCGGGCAGCCACATCATAATCGTTATTCGCGTTCCAGAGCAGCCACCCGCTCCCGCCGGAATCCCACGTGCCCTGCAACTGCTGCCGGATATACTCCGGCCCGTAGTTGCGGATCCGGTAGGGGAATGCCTGAATCCACGGGCGATTCACGGCGCCGTAGGCGGCCGTCTTGTTGCCGACTTTGGCGACGCCCTGTTCGTAAAAGTAATACGGGTGGTCCGGCGGATAATCGAAATTATCGAACGTCCCGTAGAAGTGGCTGGGGTACAGCATCGAACTGATAGCGTCCACATGCTGGGCCATTACATCCAGGCGCTGACCCGTGATCCGCACATCGATCGGCTGATCCCAGGCCACCGTGCCGTAGACGTCGACCGACAAGAGCGCCTTGTAGGGCTTCAGTGCCGCCCGGGCCCGGGCCAGATACGCACCGATCACCTCGTACTTCTGGGTGGTCTTCGGATCGAAATTGGCGTATTTGGCCAAGTGGGTCTGGCCCATCGCCGGAAAGCGAATGTAGTCGAACTGGATCTCGTCGACGCCGTGGCTTGCCAGCTCGGTGGCGATGGCGATGTTGTAGTCCTGCACGGCCTTGAGGCTGGGATCGGCCCACGTGGCGATGCCGTCACCCTCGTTGAAGAGCCCACCGCCCTGGAATTTCACCGAGAGCTCGGGGTGCTTTTTGACCAACTCCATGTCGTAGAACTGCGTCTGGCGGGCGATGACGTGGATACCCTCCTTATGCAGCTTGGCGATCATCTTGGAGAGATCATGGATGCCGCCCTCGCGGTCGGCGTTCATTGCCCGCACCAACGGCACCTTGGAGTCGTAGCCGATGATGCCGGACATGTCCTTGGCATCGAAGACGACGGCGTTCAGGCCCAGGGGCTTGAGCTGCTTGATGATGCTGAACATCCGGGGCGAGGCGGCGCTGGTGTTCGTGATGTAGCAACCGTTGGCAGCGAAATTCTTCGGCCGTGCCACGGTCTCGGCGAAAGGCGGCTCCGCCAGGATGTTGGGAATGACCACCTTTTCACCGGGATTGACGTAGTCACGGGTGAAGTTGTTGGCCGTCTTGATCGCCTTGGAGAGCTCGGGCCACGTGTAATAGTCCGTGAACTCCAGATACCGGTTAGCCAGGGTTTCCAGGTATTCGCCCGGCTGGACCGTGTGGGTCACTTTTTGGCCGAGCATGAGGCCGCCCTTGGGCAGGGGCTTCTTAAAGCCGGGATGGTCCTTGGAGGGTGTCGTCGGCAGGGCGACGGCCACGGCGGCGGACGCCGAGGCGCTGGGCGTGACGGCGTTGGGCTTGGCACCGGGGCCCACCGAGGTCCGGGAAAAGATGATGCCGGCGACGGCGACGCCGCCCACCAGCAGGAGCGGCCAGGGAAAGGGGCTCTTGGGAGGTTCGGTATTCGTGCTCATTGACGGGCACCGCCTGTATGGCGGCCGGAGGGGGCTGTATCGATGCGGGTGGACATGGGTTTGCCTTTCATTGGGAGGGTCGTCGTTGCGGCTGGCACGGGACTGTCAGCCAGCCACCTGGAAAAATCGGTTCAGGGGCGGAATGCCGCCTTCAGAGGATAGCCACCTTTGGCCAGAAGCGTGCCCAAGTCCGTCCGGAAACGGTCCCAGGCAAAGTTGTCGGCCGGATCCTGCTTGCGGCCAAGGGGCATGGCCACGTCCCGGTGCCCGATGATCCGCCCGATGGGGATCGTGTAACGGCTGACGAGGTGGGCGCTCAGGGAGGCGAGGCTGCGGTACTGGGCCTCGGTGAACGGGTCGCTGCCGTCTTCGGCGTTGACCAGCTCGATACCGATGGAATAATCGTTGACCTTGGGGACACCGTCCATCAGGCTGGGGCCCACATGCCACGCCCGCCGGGACTCGTCGACGCACTGGATGATCTCGCCGGCCTTGCCGATGATGAAGTGCGCTGAGGCCTCAGCGCGGGGATTGCCGAAATGATTGGCGATGATCCGGGCCGAGACGACACCGGGCGTCTGCGTGTCGTGGATAACTAGGCAGGTGATGCCGTCAGGCTTGGTGCGTGCGTCGGCGTTCGGCGACACGACCCAGGTCACGGCCGGCTTGGGAAGCACGGTGAGCTGGGGGGCCAGCTGGCCGGTGGCCGCGACGTGCGCCGGCTGGGGGGTGCCCGTCAACATGGACGCCGAGCCGCATAACAGCAGCCCAAGCAATCCTTTGCTGTGAATCATGCCCCCTCCTCGCCACTGTACCGAACTGGATGATCAATTTTAGGACGACTGCGCGGACAGTGTCGTGTCAGGGCACACAACCCGCTCGCGGCTTGCTCGGCCAAAACTGACAAAACCCCGGCCACCTCACGTCTTGATCATACCCGGTCTGCCGCGGGCTGCAAGCCGCATCATGCCAGGCTTTCAGGCGCTTGGCGAAAATCTGTGAACGAATTTCGATAAAAAATCGTTCAAAACGTTCAATCCGTGCTGTATATTGAGGGTCTAGCTAGTTGTGTTTGGCAGCCACTGACGATCATAGCGGTGACTGCTGCAATGTGTCCCGCCGATTTTGGAGCGACTTGCATCATAGGAGGCAACATGCGTTTTTTCGTAGCGCCCCAGACCGTGCCCCTGGCGACCCGAGTGATCGGCGATGGTGCCCAGCAGGCAGTCCTGATCCACGACTGGGGAATGACCGGTCACAGTTGGGACGAGTTGTTGAGCCGGTGGCGGCCGGAAGGTCTGACGATCCTCGTGCCTGATCTGCGGGGTTGTGGCGAAAGCCCCCGGCCCGCAAACGGTTACTCCCTGGACCTGATGGTGGATGACCTCGTCCGATTTTTCGACGACCACGACATCGACGATGCGGTCGTCATTGGTCAAGGCATGGGCGCAGCCCTGGCCCAGCTGCTGGCGGCACAAGAACCGGGCCGGGTCTCGCGGGTCGTCCTCGTCAACCCGGGCCCGGCGACGGGCGTGCCCATGTCCCCCGCCATGCTGACTCTGTTTGAGCGGGCGATTACTCAACCGGATGAGCGGTTACATCTACTGGCCATGGGACTCGGCGTCCAGCCGGAGGTACCCCTGCAGCCGGGCCTGCGCCGCCTGCACAGGGAGAGTGGGAACATCGACGATCGGATGCTTAGCGAGAGCTTTCCGGCCTGGCAAAAAGCCTGGTTCCCCGAAGTCCTCGCCAAGGTCCGGTGTCCAGTCCTCGTTCTGGCGGGCTCCCACGACCCGGTCGTCAAAACTTACGTCGTCGTCGACGAAGTGGTGACGCCGATCCGCAATGCCCGGTTACAGGTCC
>JACMPN010000473.1 GCA_014377495.1 Candidatus Sericytochromatia bacterium | reverse complement strand
GCCAGCGCCACCATCAGCTCACGATAGGCAAACTCCCACCAGGCCTTGCCTTGCGGGATGTCGCCGAACAGGGCCCCCAGATACAGCAGCCCGGTCAGATCGGCGACGTAGGGGTGTCCCCGGACCTCGGTGTCTTGCAGATGCGACCGAATAAAGGTGCCGTGGTCGTGCAGGGCGCGGAACAGGTGCTCCCAGAACGACTGCGGCAGCGCCGACCGCCGAAAGGCCCAGGCACCATAGATCCAGTTGGCGGCCCGGATGGCGACGTCCATGGCCGAGACCCAGTTTGGTCCCTTGCCCAATGGATTGGCCGTCAGCCAGGACTCGACCTGCCGGGCAAACTCCAGGGCGTAGACACCATCCCCACTCAGCCAGGATGCCTGGGCCAGGAGCGGGACATGCTGGAAGCGGCTCAGGCTCTGGGGCCGTTTGATGTCCGTGCCGTTGCCGACATGGGCGTCGATGCGGTGCCAGTGCGCTGCGGGCCAGTGATGGCCGGTCACCCAGTCAGACAACCAGTCGACCGTCGGGCCCAGGATGACGGGCCCCGACCCCACCAGGTCGAACTCATGGGCCAAAATCCGCTTGGCCCGAGCCTGGATATCGTCACGCTGTGCGACCGGCAGGGACGTGATCACTTTAAAATCGAGCCAGGGACTGATCATGAACCGGTCCAGCCGCAATTTGAGGCGATCGACGTGATCGATCTGGGCCTGGAAGGCTTTCGGCGTAATCCCCCGCATCAGGACGATCTCAGCCTGCCGTTCGAGCGACTGCCTGATCGAGGAGCCGGCCTGCTTGGCGAAACCAGCGGGTCCCAACACCTGGATCAAGCGTTTGGCTTTCGTCAGACGGGAGGCACCGTGTTCCAAAGTCGGTTCATCCACCGATCAGTGCCGATGAATTGCAGCGCCATGGCGGCCGACACTGCACAATGCAAAAATGTCTGTCATGGCGGTGGAGAGGCCGGCGTGGTTGTGTCTTGGGGCGCAAAAGGTCTGCATGTCTCACTTCAGTCACTCGGCGCAGGGCAACCCCTCCATTATGCCTGCATTACCGCCCGACACGCAGGATCCTTAACATACCGAAACCCGCCAAAGGCCATGTCGCCGGTAAGACGATTTGCCCAGGGCCTGCCGTGTCCAAGTAGAATCGATCTTCGTCACGTTTGAAAGGCAGCCGCCCATGGATTTCCGGTTTTCGCAGCTCTGGCGGTTCGACAGGTCGCTCGATCGGGGCGGATACGCTGCGGCCGGCATCGTCCTGATGCTGATCAAGTACAACCTGGACCGGCTGACGGCCGGCCTTTTCGGTTATGCCTGGTCACCCTTTCGTTACCTGAAAGCCCGCCCCGCCCAAATCGTGGCGGAGTCGGGTGCCACGGAGACGCAGTTTTACGGGGTGCTGATCGCCTTGGCACTGCCCTTCATTTGGGCGGGCCTGTCCCTGACGATCCAGCGCCTGCGGTCGGTCGGTCTGCCCTTATGGCTGGTCTGTCTGTTTTTTGTACCGGTGGTCAACCTTTTCTTCTTTGCGGCCCTGTGCGTCCTGCCAGCCAATCTGGCGGATCAATCCACCGTCGGACCGCCCAATCGGGGGCCCGTCAAGGCCTTCCTGGATCGGGTCATGCCCCGCTCATCGACTGGCAGCGCCGGCATGGCCATGCTACTCACGGGTTTCGTCGGCGTGCTGGCCGTGACCGTGTCGGTGGTGGGCTTCAACCAATATGGTTTGGGGATCTTCGTCGGCATGCCGTTTTGCCTGGGGCTGATGGCGGCGTTGCTTCACGCCTATCATCAACGCCGCAGCTATCGGGAATGCCTGTCCGTCGCCATCCTGTCGGTGGCGTTCCTGGCGCTCCTCCTCGTCTGGCTGGCCATCGAGGGTCTCATCTGTATCGTCATGGCCGCACCGATCGGGCTCGTCCTGGCGATCATGGGAGCGAGCGTCGGCTACACCATTCAGCAGTTGGGTCGGGGATCGTCCAACGCTTCGGGTGTCCTGCCCATCATCATGTTCCTGTTGCCCGGCCTCATGGGGGCCGAAGCAGCCGCCCCTGTAGGTCCGCCCGTGTACGCCGTCGTGACGGCTGTCGAGATCGATGCGCCGCCGGACCGGGTTTGGCGGCATGTGATCACCTTTTCCGAGCTGCCCGTACCCGATGAGCTGATTTTTCGCCTGGGCGTCGCTTACCCGGTGCGGGCGGTGATCAAGGGTCAGGGCGTGGGGGCTATCCGGCATTGCGTCTTTTCGACCGGCCCGTTCGTCGAACCGATCACCGTCTGGGACGCACCACGCCTGTTGAAGTTTGATGTCACGGCCCAGCCGCCGGCGATGCAGGAATTGAGTCCCTACGGCGCGATCAACGCACCTCATCTGGACAACTTCCTCGTGTCCCAGGGTGGCCAGTTTGCGCTGACTGCTTTGCCGGGGAATCGGACCCGGTTGGAAGGGACGACCTGGTATCACCACAACATCTGGCCAGCATCCTATTGGCGGATGTATTCGGATGCGATCATCCACGACATCCACGCCCGGGTCCTGGACCACATCAAACACCTGACCGAGCAGGAGCACCGGGGCTGACTGACCGATTCGTCAGTCGGAATAATAGCTGTTATTACGAGTGACGGGCCGATGGCTGCAACGTTGTCCATAACGCCGTTTGAGGCCTGTTTGACCTCGATAGTGGCGGTGTCGGCTGGCGACCGCCCAACAATAACTCTGCTGACCGAGACAAAGGCCAAACCGACCGGCGGACTGGCAGGGGGCAACGTTCCATCCGAGAGTGTGTTCCCGTTATCCCGAAACACCTATTGCCCGTATTTGCCGCCGAAAACCAACCGCCAGAAGAAACCGCCGCCAGGATTGGACCCACCGCCGCCGGCGCTGCCGGGTCCGAACCAGGTCTGGCCCACCGACGTGAAGTCGATGTACTTGTCGAACTTGCCATGGGCCCATTTGGACGTTTTGAGGCTGACGGCGGACGACACGGCACCGCCCACAGCCCCCCGCACTGTCGAGATCGCCACACGCTTGGCACCCTTGGCGGCACCGTCTTCCCAGACTTCTGGATTGGTCGCGGCACCGACGGCGCCGCCAAGGGTGCCGCGCACAGCCCCGGTGGCCATCGCCAGTTTGACGGGATCCAACTGACCGAACTTGTTCGTCATCCCCTTGATGATCGGCTTGGCCAGCATGGTCAATCCGCCGTTCACCGCACCGCGACGCAACCCGTCCACAGCCGACTGGGCGACGTCTTCATTCCAGGGACGATGCAGGTAATAGTTGTGTGCCAGCTGAAAACCGCTCTCAACCACACTGCGGGACAGTGCAGCGCCAGCCAGACCGGCAATCACCGCCGGCACGGTCCCCCGCGACAGAAGGCGTTTACTGATCTGATCTGCGGCCATGCTCGCGGCTGCGGCCGAGACGGAATTGCGGATGGCCCCCTCGACCCGGGCGGGCAACTCTTCACGCAGGATGGTCGCCCTCGCCCGGACAGCGCCTTCGTACTTGGCCAGTCGGGGGCGGATGCGCTCCAGCGGCAGCAGGGCGACGAGGTCGGTGCCCTGGGTCATCGGTGACAATCCCATGGACGCCATCGGCTTCAAGGCCTGGACGACCGGTCGGCGCGTCTCAACCGCCCCTCGCCCGCTTGTGGGCGTTGGCGGT
>JACMPN010000004.1 GCA_014377495.1 Candidatus Sericytochromatia bacterium | reverse complement strand
GGTTGCCGTTATGTCGTGGTGATCGAACGTGAAGCCGGCATCGAGCAGTCACGGACGTCCGTGGATGGCAAACCCATTGAGGGATCCATATTGCCGGTCTTCACCGATGGCGCCGTGCACCAGGTGCGGCATGCGGTGCCGCTGTCCCGACGGAGCGTTGTGGCGCAGCCAGTGTGATCCACCAGAGAGGGTCAGGGGAGGAGATCGGAGACGGCGACAGTGGCTGCCGGTACCGACAACGGGCTGATTTGGTCGCCTGGCCCTTGGGGTTCGACAAGCCGATACAGCCAGCCCTCGCTGGTTTCCACCGGCTCCCGGTAAACCTCCACCTTGGCATCCACGAGATTGACGATCCAGTACTCCGGAATGCCGGCCCGGCTCGGCTCTCGGCCACCGACGCGGCTGGGCGATTGCTGCATCCATGCCCAGTACCTCCCCCAAACGATTCACAATTCCATCATATGGGCGGAGCGTCGCAGATGACCGCCCGGAGATTCCGGACTGGTCGAGCCAATGGCTATCGCCAGTCCGGATCAACGGCTCACTTGGTCGCGGGCAACGGATTGAGCAAGGGCGTGACAGCCATGGAAATGGCGTACTGGGCATTGCTAGGCGCCTTGTAAGCCGCAGCACTCAGCCGTTTGGACCATTGCGTCCGAGTGAGTTGGTCCTTCACCAACACGTTGTTGAACGACACCGATTTGACGAACGCCACATAGCGGCGGCCTTCCGGATTGAATGTCTCGACGATCAGATTGAACCGCTTGCCGCCATCCGTGCCATTGATGGTGATCACCGTCTTGACCGGGTAGCTGTGTCCGGGAACGGGGGCGGGTACGATGATCGCTTCCCGGGCGTCCGTGATCGTCAGGCCGGAGGTGCTCGGGCTGCTCATCCGGCTGGCCGTCAACGAGGGCAAAGGCGCCGACGGAGACGGTGCAGACGCGCAACCCGCCACGGTGGCTCCAACAATCAACAGTGCTGCGGTGAGTAGTGAGCGCATCAGGTGTCTCCTTCAAATTAACCGTTGCTTTACCTTCCGATTATGGGGTGGTGCGATGTTAATCTGAAGCGATTGAAAGTAGACATCCTGGCAACTACAGGTTGACATTAAGGGGGATTGCGCCGCCGGCGATTGGGTTAGGGATTCTAAGGCGCACTACCCTCGGCAACCCGCCGTAACGCCAGTTGCTGCTCGAAGGCAGCGATCAACGCATCGTACGACTGTAGATCAAAGGTGTCCCGCAATGGCTTACCGGGTTGGTAATCCTCCCGGAGCGGCAACTGGGAAACCGGGACGGAAAGGGTCAGGCTGACCTCGTCGGGATCGTGGATGACCATCAGCCGGGCCATTTCACCGGAGGGCCGCTGTAGCGTGACCGTTCCGACGGACAGATTCGCAAGATAGCGGCCGGCATGGTGCACCGGCATCGCCACCCGGCGGTTTTGATCCCCATCCTGGATGATCGCCGCACCCTGCTCATCAGTCAGCAAGGACCACCCTTGGAGCGTGGCCCCTTCAAGTAGCTGAGACCATGTCGCCGCCGTGAAAGGCTCGGTCAGCGCCAAGTCGTAGTCATAATCCTTGGACATGACGTGACATTCCTTTTCCCATCAAAACTCTAAAACTTTTCGACATGGATGTCCGGGTTTCTGGCCAGAAACGCTTTGAGCACAGCATGAAACTTCGTGCCTTTCGGGACAACTAGTACGACGTCCCGCTTGTCTTTGGGATCCTTTGCGGTCAAGCCATCCCGGTAGTCGGCCGTCAAGCCCAATTGTTCAATGGCCTTTAGGGAGTCTTTCTTATGTGAAAGGTCGCCGCTCTTCACCTGATAGCAGGCTGCCGCCGTCACAAGGTCGATGTCGGAGCCTTGGAAAGCCAGTCCCATGTGCTGAATAGGTTCACCACCGTCGTGTGCTGCCTGTGCAAACTCAAGCTCGTACTCGTGACCGCGCGCCCCGATGTCGTCCCCCGCTAACGCCCCAAGCGTGCTCTTCAGAGCCTCTGGGCTGAACCTGTCTTTGAAGGCGCTGAGGGTCCTCAAGGTGGCCGTCGGGTTTTCTAAGCGTGTCGCGCCGGAGAGGTTGATCCGGTCAATTGCTCGGACAGCGCGACTATCCTTGTTAAACCCTATCTTCAAGGTCCGGATCGCCGCACTGTTGGGGGCCAGCGCCGGCTGATGGGCGGCGACCTCAGGAACCCCGTCGTTAGAGGCATCAGCGACGACAACAGACGCAGCGGCCAAAGCGACTTTGACCGCTTTGACTTCCTGTAAGCTCGCCAACAACGCAGACCCAACCTGCGCTGCCGCTTTGGGCACCCCTCGGTCAGCCACCGCCTGGTATGCGGCTTTGCCCTTCGCCGCTGCGGCCTTCTTATGTCCCATCGGAGGCGGCGATGATGCGGACGAGGCAGGGCTCGCAGCGGCAGGGGCACCATGTCCCATGGGCGCAACGGATGAATCCAAGGGGACCTCCTGTGTTGGTAAGGTCGAAGCGTTTCGCCGATAAAACTATTAACTGTACGAGGATTGTAGCACCTGCCTACCGACGGCAAAACAGGGGTTGATTCATCCGTGCGACAACCTACGCAAACACCCCGCCAAGTCCACGTACCGACACCCCATCCCGTCAGCCATGCGCAGAGAAAAGAAAGACGAGCCAGGGTCGTACCGACGTTTCGCCATTGCCGTCAGCTTGTCATCATGGATCGAGACGCTAGCACCGTCCCGTCAAGCGGGTACGGCCCGGTTCGGACTACTTGCATTGCGACAGCAGAATCACCGCAGGAATAGGGCTCGGTATAGACGGGTTTCAATCGGTCGTCCCTGTGGAGAATCCAGACCCCGGATCACGCCATTGATGGCGGCACCAAGCAACTTCACGTTTTTGGTTTGCAAGGCGCAAGTCGCATTTCCTGGCCGGCACACCGCAAGCCATGACTTCCATGTAGCGAATAATCATCGGGTTCTTGTGACTGATTGCAGCCCGTCTGAACAGCGGTAACGCCCGTTTGCGGTGGACCACTGCCCACCACGCAGTGCTCAGGCCGCCATGGGCCATGCCCGATGGCCGATAGCGTGTGGCCGTGGGTAAGGCTATGATGCAGCCTATGACTGAAATTTCTTTGGCAGACCTGGCAACCTGTACGCGCGTATTCGAAGCCATAGCGAACGACCTGACGATCCTCTCCCGGCTCTCCGAGGCCGAGCGCATCCGGCTGTTGCTGGCAGCCGGCCAGGTCTCTCACCCGGGCAAGGAAGCCATCCACCATCGCCGCAAGGCCGAGCGCCGGAAAAAGACCGAGGAAAAACTGTCCCTCGACCGCACGGCGATTGCCTCGACGACGATCCGCGCCCTGCGCGCCCAATCGGTCTTCGTGGCCCCGCCGCGTCTGCTCCTGCTAGCCGACGACGCGGATGCTGCCTCGGAACTGCTCGCGCCCCGGGGCTGCTATGTCTGTAAAGCGGAGTACCGGAAGGTCCATCCGTTCTACGACTCGATGTGCCCGGCATGCGCCAGTTTCAATTACGACAAGCGCTTTCAGACGGCCCGGCTGGATGGCCGCGTCGTGCTGATCACGGGCGCCCGTCTCAAGATCGGCTATCAGGCGGCACTCATGCTGCTCCGGGCCGGGGCCCGGGTGATCGTCACAACCCGGTTTCCACAGGACTCGGCGCTGCGCTACATCGGGGAGCCCGACTTCCTGGCGTGGGGGGACCGGTTGCAGATCCACGGGCTTGACCTCCGGCATTCACCCAGCGTCGAATTGTTCACGACCTTCGTCGATCGCACCTACGACCGCCTCGATCACCTGATCAACAATGCCGCCCAGACGGTCCGGCGCCCGCCGGGGTTTTATCGGCACCTGCTCGACGTCGAGGAACGGCCCTATCTGGACCTGCCCGTCGAGGCTCAGGCGCTGCTGGTCAATCACGAGGCATTCAAAGCCCTGCTCGGTCGGGACTCGGCACCGGAGACCGACGACGGCACGACCTGGGTGTCGGAATGGCACCAGGGCAAATTGCCGGCCGCTCCCGGCGTGACGTCATCGGCACAGCTCTCGCAGGTGCCCTATGCCTGTGATGAGCCGGCCCACGATCCCACCCTGTTCCCGGAGGGCCGGCTGGATCAGGATCTGCAGCAAGTCGATCTGCGCGGGATGAACAGCTGGCGCATGAAGCTCGCCGACGTGCCCACGGCCGAGTTGCTGGAAGTGCAGCTGGTGAATGCGATTGCGCCGTTCATCCTCTGCAGCAAGCTGAAGCCGCTGATGATGCGCACGCCCACGGGCGACAAGCACGTCGTCAATGTCTCGGCGATGGAAGGGAAGTTCAACCGTTTCACGAAAACGGACAAACATCCCCATACGAACATGGCCAAAGCGGCTCTAAACATGATGACCCTGACGTCGGCCCGCGATTACGCCAATTGCGGGATTTTCATGAATGCCGTCGACACCGGCTGGGTAACCGATGAGGATCCTGCCGAAATCTCCCACCGCAAACACGAGGAACACGATTTTGCACCGCCGCTCGACATCGTCGATGGGGCTGCCCGCATCATTGATCCCATTTTTTCCGGTATCCTGACTGGCAACCACACGTGGGGAAACTTCCTCAAGGATTACGTGCCTACGGAGTGGTAAAACCGCCCATTCAGGCCAATCTGGCCCCAGCCGATCACCCAATCGTGACCCAAAGAGGCGTCAGCCATGGCAGATCCCGCCCGTGAGCCGCAAAAAGGCGAAACATTTGTCTATTCCGGCATCGATCGCGAGATCCGCGACACGCTGAAAGCGGGCCTGCTGGTCCGGGGCCTGGCCGATCTGCAACAGGTGTTCCGCCCAGATTGGTTGACCGCCACCCTGATGGCGCGCACGAAGTCGGTCTTCGTCGACGGTCCCGACGTGCGCGTCCGCAATGTCCTGAGTCGGACGTCCGTGGCCGGTTCCCCGGTGCCCGTCATCTGGATTGCCAGCGCGGCTCAGCGGGATCTGGCCAAGCCCGACGTCCGTGAGCAGGTGAACGCGGTCTGGGCATGGCCTTTCCTGGTCAGCGGCCAGCCGCTGGACAGTGTCGCCCAATTGGAAACCGTCGTGGAGACGCCGGTCCTGGTCCCGTCCGGCGTGGGTGAGGCGGAAGACGAGCGCCTGGCGTTTATCGACACAGCCGGCCTGGAGACGTCCGCACCCTCTCCCCGCCTGCAGCGGATCGTCGACTGGGTGACGGCGTATTTCAACACCTCCCTGGCCTTCGTCAATCTCATCGGCCATGAGATGCAGACGGCCAAAGTGTCGTCGGGCCTGCCCGATGGTCTCGTGGTCGACATGCCCAGGGAATTGTCCATCTGTCAGTACGTCGTTTCCGGGCAGCAGCCGGTCATCGTGCCGGATGTGTTGGCCTCGGACTTCTTCCGGGATGCCGGGGTCGCCGCCATGATCGGGGTCCAGGCCTATGCCGGCATGCCGTTGGTCAATGAGCAGGACATGGCCCTGGGCAGCCTGTGCATGATGGACATGGAGCCGCGCGAGATGGCCCTGACGGAAGTGGACGTGTTGCGCGCCATGGCGGCGGCCGTCATCGACCATTTGGAGGAGACCAACTCCGTCCCCCAACTGCGCTTTTCCCGGCAGCGGTTTCACAGGATCGGTCGGGCCCTCCTCGCCGACGCCACACGCCTCGGTGAGCCGCTGAGCATCGCCAGCCTCCCGGGCTCAGTCGTCGATCACGTCGCCCAGGCCGGGCTGGAATTCTGCACGGTGAGCGACGACGGCGGTTGCCTCGTCTGCCTACCCAGGACCAATAAGGCCGACGCCCGGGAGCGGCTGGCAGCGATCCTCAATCAAACCGGCATGAACGCCCCGATGTTCATTTTGGAAACCCAGCCGGGCGAAGTCTGGGGTGGCGTGATTGAACGGTTGAATGAGCTGGTCGACACGGTGGCAATCAGCCAAGGGGTCGTCTGAGGGCACCACGTGAGCCGGGGCCTGCGGACTCAGGCTAAAAGCTCCGGCGGCAACGCCGTGAAATCCGCCGCCACCCAATCCGCCCCGGCCGCCACCAGGATCCCGGACTCCAGACTCGTCGTCAGGCCGAGACACCGGGAGCCAGCCGCCTTGCCTGCCTGTACGCCGGCTACGGCATCCTCGACGACCAGACAGCGCACCGGCGCTGCAGCCACCTGCCGGGCGGCTTTCAGGTAGACCTCCGGGTGCGGCTTGCCCCGGGTGACGTCCTTGGCCGTGACGACGGCTTCGAACAGGTCGGCAAAGCCCAACCGGCTGAGGAACTGCGCCACGTTCGCCGCAGCGGAACTCGTCGCCAGCACCCGCGGCACCCCGGCTTGGCCCAAAGCCCGCAGGAACGCCTCGGCACCCGGCACTGCCCGGACTTCGCCCGCGGCCAACTGTGCGTGGAAGTACGCCTCCCGCTCCGCCGCCAGCCGGGCCACGTCCGCCTCGGACAGGCGATCGCCGAAAAGCAGGGTCACCACCTCCACCGCCCTGCGGCCATCGGCAGCCCGCACCTCGTCGTCGGTGGGGTTCAACCCGTGCAGCCGGGCAAAGGCCACCCATACCTCACGGTGCAGGGGCATGGAATCGACGATGACGCCGTCCATGTCGAAAAGAACGGCATCGAAGGGCCGTGCCGGCCGTCCCGGATCACCCACTGTCGCTGTCACACCCTGCCTCCCCGCCACGCCGTGCTTGCATCTCATTTATGGTGGACTGGCGGCCTCCAGCGTCGGGAACCGGCGATGACCCACCTGACAGTGGCGCCGATCGTCCCCGTGGCACCGTGTGCGGGCACCTCGGACGGAGTCATCGTCACACGACCGACACGCTCGTCTTTGCCTATGACCACGATGCCGTCGCCAGGCTTTTTGTCCCGGATTGTACTGCGGAAAGCCAATGCCTGGGCGCCGGCCCTGCTGCCCAAGGCCTTTCCGGGCGGCCGCTGGTGAGGCTATGATGCAGCCTATGACTGATATCTCTTCCGAAGAGTTGGCGACCTGCTCGCGTCTGCTCGAAGCCCTTGCCGGCGATCTGACTCTCCTGGCCAAATTCCCCCAAGCCGAGCGGATCCGGCTGTTGATGGCCGCCGGTCAGGTCATCCACCCGGAAAAGGCGGACGTCATCAAACGTCGCCGGGCCGGCCGCAAGGAAAACAAGGAGACGAAACGGTCGCTCGATCGCTCGCTGCGTGCCGCTACGACCATCCGCTCGCTGCGCACCGACTCCGTCTTCGTGCCGCCGCCGCGGCTGCTCCTCTCGGCTGAAGAGGAAGATATCGGCGCCGACCTCCTGCATCCCCGTGCCTGCTACGTGTGCAAGGGTGCGTACCGGAAGGTGCATGCCTTCTATGATTCTATGTGCCCGCCGTGTGCCCGGTTCAATTATGACAAGCGCTTTCAGACGGCCCGGCTGGATGGCCGCGTCGTGCTGATCACGGGTGCCCGCCTCAAGATCGGCTATCAGGCGGCACTGATATTGTTGCGGGCCGGGGCCCAGGTGATCGTCACGACCCGGTTTCCGCAGGATTCGGCGCTGCGCTACATCGGGGAGGCCGACTTTCCGCAATGGTCGGACCGGCTGCAGATCCACGGGCTGGATCTCCGGCACTCCCCCAGCGTCGAATTGTTCACGGGCTTTATCGACCGCAACTACGACCGGCTCGATTTCCTGATCAATAATGCCGCCCAGACCGTGCGGCGCCCGCCGGGGTTCTACCGGCACCTGCTCGAGATCGAGGAACGGCCCTATCTGGACCTGCCCATCGAGGCCCAGACGCTCTTGCGCAATCATGAGGCATTCAAAACCCTCCTGCGGCGCGACGCGGGTGCGGACACCGACGACGGCACGACCTGGGTGTCGGAATGGCACCAGGGCAAGCTGTTGGCGGCGCCGGGCGTGACGTCGTCGGCACAGCTCTCGCAGGTCCCCTATGCCTGTGACGATGCGGCCCAGGACCCCAGCCTGTTCCCGGTGGGGCAGCTGGACGTGGACTCCCAACAGGTCGATCTGCGCCGGATGAACAGCTGGCGCATGACGCTGGCCGACGTGCCCACGGCCGAGTTGCTGGAAGTGCAACTGGTGAACGCGATTGCGCCGTTCATCCTCTGCAGCAAACTGAAGCCGTTGATGCTGCGCACGCCGACGACGGATAAGCACATCGTCAATGTGTCGGCGATGGAGGGGCAGTTTGGCCGGCACACGAAGACCGACAAGCATCCCCACACGAACATGGCCAAAGCGGCACTGAACATGATGACCCTGACCTCGGCCCGCGATTTTGCCCGGGACGGGATCTACATGAACGCCGTCGATACCGGCTGGATCACGGACGAGGATCCGGCCGAAATCTCGGTCCGCAAGCAGGAAGAACATGACTTTCAGCCGCCCCTCGACGTCGTCGACGGGGCAGCCCGCGTCGTGGACCCCATTTTCTCAGGCATGTTGAGCGGACAGCATACGTGGGGGAAATTCCTGAAGGACTATGTGCCCACGGCCTGGTAAACGATGGAAGGCACCACTTCACGACCGTGAGGGCACAGTCGCCGCCCCGTCAGTCGTCGGCGTCCGGTTTGGGGCCCCAATGGTGGTCTGCGGCGCAGGTGATGAATAATTCCTCGGGTTTACCCGGGAGAAACCGGAACATCTGGGGACTGCGGCCGCATTGCGGACAGCCGGCCCGGCACGCCCGCTGATAAGCCGGGGACGCAAACAGGGCGTTGGCGATCTTGAGTTCCTCGGGGTCCTGTTGTGCCATTCCCTTTGCCTGTATCCCAATCGGTACCCTGAGAACTTGTCAAACCATCAGTTCGAAAAGCCCGTTCCATCGCTGTCAGCTACCACCCTATGCGGGCTGACGGCCGGTGTCCAGCTTTTGCAGGAAGCAAAGTCTACACGCCGAGGCATCCGGCACGGACGGCGCGGTTCCGGCGGTAGCCTCCCGGTCGGCCGGGCGTCGTCTGCTCGGGGCGGGCCATTGCGGCAATTCCGGGATTTCACGGGGACCGATCCGTTACCAGGCATGCCATTCATGAAGTATTGTGGACACACATGACGTTGTAACGAGCCAGGCATCGATGGGGTTCAGACAGATGGCGCTAATCAAGGCGGCAGTATCGCTATTGCGGACGGCAGCGCAGGCCTTCATGGCTGACAAGGTGCCACGGTTAGGGGCGGCCCTGGCCTATTACAGCGTGTTTTCCATGGCCCCGTTGCTGTTGATTGCCGTCGCCATGGCGGGATGGGTGTTCGGCCACGATGCGGCCATGGGTCACGTCGCTCATGAGATCGAAGGGCTGATCGGCCGCAAGGATGCCCTGGCCGTACAGGACATCATCCAGCACTCCCGCTCGCCGGCCACCAGCCTGCTCTCCACGATCACCGGCGTCCTCATGCTCATCGTCGGCGCCTCCGGCGTCATCATGGGGCTCAAGGATGCGCTGAACACCATCTGGGGCGTGGTGCCCCGGCCGGGCCAAAGCCTCTGGATGACGGTGAAAGAAACCCTTTGGTCGCTTTCAGCCTTGCTGGGCACGGGCTTTTTGCTGGCGGTCTCGCTGTTGACCAGTGCGGCGCTGACGGCGACCAGCACGTACTTCGGGACGATCCTGCCGGGCGGCGAGGGCTTTTGGCACGCCGTGAACCTGCTCGTCTCTTTTGCCTCGTTCAGCACGTTGTTTGCCCTGATGTTCCGCTATCTGCCGGATGCCCGGGTCGCATGGCGGGACGTGGCGATCGGCGCCCTGCTGACGGGCGCCTTCTTCGAGATCGGCAAATTCCTGTTGGCGCTCTACATCGGCACGGCCGGTGTGGGCTCGACCTTCGGTGCCGCAGGCTCCCTCGCCGTGGTCCTGATCTGGATCTACTACTCGGCGCAGATTCTCTTTTTCGGGGCGGAGTTCACGAAGGCCTACACCAACACGTATGGCTCGGGCATCGTGCCCAACGGCAACGCCCAGTTGCAGGAGACCTCCGGCCGACAAAATCAAACCGATCCCGGTTGGCAGGGACGTCAGACGCCTGATCGGGCCTGACGGAGGTCAGGGGGACGGCGAGGGGGCGTACGTCGGTGGGAACCGGTGCATGGGGGTCCCCGTCGGTCCGGTGCGGACACGGTCAGGGAAGTCACGCAGCAGGCGGGCGTTGCTCATGTCGCCACGCAGCGACCGCACCACGTCGGCCACGGCGTCGATGTCGCTGGGCGACAGCGCCTGATCAAAGCCCTCCATGGCGGTATAGCCGCTGCCGGCACTGATCGTCCGGATGATGTCCGCTTTGGTGTCGCCGAAAAGGAACCAGTCCCGGGTCAGGTCCCGGGGATTTTTCGAGTGATCGTGGGCGTCGATCTGCCACCAGTTGTGGCGGCTGGTGAGCGGGCCGTTGCCCCTGCCGTCGTCCCCATGACAGCTTGCACAATACAGTTTGAAAAGGTCCGCCCCCTTTGGCGACGGCACGGGAGTCCGAGTGGCCTGGGCAAACGGGGCGGTGCCCATCGCCGTAATCAGGACGATCGCGGTGGCCAGGATGCGCACCGTGTGCCAGTTGTGCATGTCTGTTCCTCCGGGATTTCGGCAGGGTGCCGGGGATGGCCGCCTCCCCACCGTGCCACAACGCCCAAGCACAGCCATCCGGGGAAACTGCGGAGATGCCCGACGCACGATCGTGCCGGCCTCAGGCGGCGTCCAGCGCCAAGTAGCCCTGTTTGAGCAGCCAGAGCACGTGGTAATACACGGTGTCGGGCCGCTGACCCAGTGAGGCGATCAGCGAGTCGAGGCTGACCGCCGAGGACGCCAAGGCCAGGATCTGCCGAGCCAGGACCGGGACAATCAGGTGACTGACGGTTTCGTAGGGGGAGTCCAGATCCGCATCGACAGCGGATGCCGTCGCCAGGACACGGGCTGCCCCGTCCAGCCAGCGACTCGCATAGTGCCGGTAAGCCGAATCGAAGGCGATCGGCCAGCGCATCGTCGGTGCCGTCACCAGCGGGGCGGCCGCCGCCAGTGCAGCTGACCCGGCCCACATCGCCACGTATTGGGCAATGATCGTCGGCCAGGCAAAATGCGCCACCGCCCGGGCCCGCGCCGCCGCCCCCATCGTCCGGGCCAGCCCGGGATCCTGCCGCAAGCGCTCGACCGCCCGCCACGCCGCCGGCAGGTCGATCGCCACGGATTGGGCGGCGGCCAGCTGCATGACGGTGGCTTCCATGTACCAGTAAAGGGGGCTGATTTCATCCAGCCGCCCCATGGCCGGTCCCCAGACCGTCGGCACCCGGAAGCCCACGTCCTCGGTCACCGTCTCCTTGTGACCGTCCCAGTCCGCCGCCACGATCGGCACACCGCAGGCCATCGCTTCCAGGACCGAGTAACCAAAGGCTTCCTGCGGGTTGTCCGGCAGGGAAATGAAACAGTCCGCCGCCGACAACAGGGCCGCTTTCTCCGCTTCGGGCGGATTGCCCAGGCCCCGGACCCGCTCGCCAAGGCCGTACTCCTGCACCCAGCGCAGGACGGCCGCCCCGTAGTTGGCATAATCGCTGCCGGTGATGACCAGATAGACAGGCCGCTCGCCAGCGGGTTCGTTGGCCAGATAGTCCCGGAAGCTGCGCAAAATCGGCTGCATGTCCGTCTTGTCCGACGGCGACAGGCGGGACAGGGAGAGGACGACGAAGGCCTCGTCGGGCAGGTGCAACTTGGACCGCCAGTCCGACTTGGGGACCGGCCGCATCCGCTCCACGTCGATGCCGGGATAGATGGTCCTTAGCTCGGGCGGCTGCTTGGGACCCGACCAGCCCTGTAGCCCCGTCGTCGCCGCCTGGTCGTAATAGCCGCCCATGACCGTGGCCATGGCATCGCTCATGACGGCGATGCGGTCACCGGGCCGGGAGCCGCAGACCAGGTCCTGACCATACTCGGGCATGCCGCCGTGGAAGGTCAGCGATTGGAAGGCCGAGGCCGTCACGGGGAACGTGGCCCCGGGCACCAGCGTGCGTCCGTAAACGGCCCGGTGCAGGTAGTTATTCGTCGTGTGCAGGGCGTGGATCGGGGTGCGGGCCAGCACCTCGGGCAGGTGCCAGACGTGGTGCAGCTCAATCTTGCCGGCCCCCAGCCAGGCGCCTTGCAGGGCCTCGTAGTTCCGTTGGGCGGTGTCCATGTCGGCCGTAAAGAAATGGTACTGCTCGAAGGGGGCGTAACGCAGCAGGGCCTTGAAGAACTCGATCGTGACGAACTCGGACCCCCAGTGCGGGCCGGTGCCCATCGAGGGTGGGGGCATCGGGGACAGCAAGGCAAGATTCATGGCGGTGGCCCCAACTCAAGCAATGGCAGGCGGCAGTGTAGCGTTAAACTGC
>JACMPN010000472.1 GCA_014377495.1 Candidatus Sericytochromatia bacterium | reverse complement strand
CGGCGATGATCTCCAGCGCCCCCCGATAACGGCGGCCGGCGAGCAGGGTGGCGCCGCCATCCGCGGGTTCGATGCGGGCGGGCATCGGGGCCGTGGCCTGATTGGGGCCGGTGGAGTTCTGGATGCTCAGAACCCCGGCGTCGGTCAGTTTGAATTGGTAGCTGTGTCCCGGAGCCAGCGTGTAGCCGCCGACGGTTGCCGGTGTCGCCACACCGATCACGGCCTGGCTCTGGGCCACGGCCATGCCCAGCCGCAACGTGGCCGGCACGCCTTCGTTCAGCCGCTCGGACATTACGACGGGAGCGACCCCGCCGACGCCCTGCACACCGTCCCGCAGCGTGGCGGCATCGGCCGGGGCGACGAGCCCGGAGGGGCGTTGGTCGAGGGTAGGCAGCAGGCCGATCGAGGTGGGGATACCAATCCGGCGACCAAGACCGGCGATTTGCAGCGAGTCGGTCGCCACGGCAATGCGCCCGGCGGGCTGTGGCGTCGTCACGGCGGGGGACTGGGTGGTTCCCAAGGCGGCCCACGTCACACCGAACGTCCGCTGCACCTGATCAACGGCCATATCGCTTCAGCCTTTCTCGACACCCCCCGATGGGGCAACTAGTAAAGGTTAGTTTAAGGGAGAGCAAACAAACGGTCAAGGGTCGGTGTTCAGGGCAGACGCCTACCGGATCCGGAATTGGACACAAACACCGGAGGGGGCTGCGCCGGAATCCGCTAATGTCCTGTCCTGCATAACTGCCGATGGTGACCGGGGAGTGCAGGATGAGAGCGATCGTGTTTCATGGCATCGGCGACATCCGGCTGGAAAATGTCCCGGATCCGATCATCGAGCAACCGACGGATGCGATCGTGCGGCTGACGACCAGTGCCATCTGCGGCACGGACCTGCACATGGTGCGGGGCACGCTGTCGGGCATGGTTCCGGGAACGATCCTGGGCCACGAAGGGGTCGGCATCATCGAAGCCTTGGGCGATGACGTCCGCAATCTGCAGGTGGGAGACCGGGTCGTCATCCCATCGACGATCGCCTGCGGCAGTTGTGCCTATTGCCGGGACGGCTACTTTTCCCAGTGCGACACGGCCAACCCCAACGGGCCTCTGGCCGGCACAGCCTTCTTCGGTGGTCCGGCCCAAAGTGGCCCATTCCATGGCTTACAGGCCGAAAAAGCCCGCATTCCCTTTGCCAACGTGGGTCTCGTCAAGCTGCCCGCTGCCATCCCGGACGAGCAGGCGATCCTGCTGTCGGACATCCTGCCCACGGCCTACTTCGGCGCCAAGATCGCCGAGATCAAGCCCGGCAACACGGTGGCGATCTTCGGGTGCGGCCCTGTGGGCCTGCTGGCGATCCAGTGTGCCCTGCACTTCAAGGCCGGCATGGTCATCGCCATCGACTGCCTGCCGGATCGGCTGGACAAAGCCCGTGAGCTCGGCGCCGCCACGGTGAACTACGAGGCGGAGGATCCGGTCGAGACGATCCGGCGACTGACGGGCGGCATCGGGGTGGATCGGGCCATCGATGCGGTCGGTGTCGATGCCAACCGGGCCCACCACGGTCCGGCTGCCGCGATCGGCCATGTCCTGGACCAGGAATTCCGTCACGAACTGCGGCAGTTGGGGGTCACCCATGCACCGGCCGGCACCAACTGGCATCCCGGCGACGCCCCAGCCCAGACGCTGATCTGGGCTGCCCACGCCTTGGCCAAGGCCGGCACACTGTCCATCATCGGCGTCTACCCGGAAGCGGCGATGGCCTTTCCGATCGGCGTGGCGATGAACAAGAACCTGACCCTCCAGATGGGCAACTGCCCGCACCGCCGATACATTCCGGAACTGATCGAACTGGTGGGGTCGGGGGCCATCGATCCCAGCCGGATCCTCACGGATCGCGTCTCCCTGACCGACGATGTGATGCGCGCATTCGCCGCCTTTGACCGACGCGAACCCAACGTCAACAAAGTCACCATGGCGCCGGCAAGCGTCCCATAGAGGTTATTCCAACGGGTCTATGATGGCCGATTTGGCGCCGGAACCGGTTCAGCGGCCAATTAGGACTGGTGGACGACTTGCTGCTTCCTGGTGGTCAGCTGGGCACCGAACCCGACGGCAAAGCGACTCACCCTGCCACCCCCTGAAATAGCCTCTCTTCATCGTCCGGAGCCCGGCCATTTAAAGCAAATTAAATCAATAGCTTGCGCTTGACAGGCATCGCTTATACGCTCCTGTGATCATATTTTATGCTCACAGGAGTCTCGCATGCATCGCTCCGTCGTCTATCTCACGGCCGTCAGCCTGGCCATCCTCATGCCGAGTGCCAGCGTTGCGGCGGACGTCACGGCCCCGTTGCAGCGTGGCAAAAAGACCCATTTCGGTTTCATCTTCAAACCGACCGGCCAGACGGATCTCTTCGGCACCCGTTGGGTTGACAGCGAGTCGAAGATGTTCCGTCTAAACAGCAGTGACAAGACGATTTTCCGCGGTATTGGCCAGGACAACGACGTCGTGGAGTTCATCTGGCCAACGTATGCCGTCAAGCCGGAATTGCGCCAGGTGCTGGGCAACTCAAAGAAGGTGAATGCACACCTCGGCGCCTACGAACGGATGAGCAGCATCGGCGGGACGATCGAAGCGGCCAGTGTGGCGGCCAGCATTGCCGGCTTCGGCATGTTTGCGGGCGGGCTATTGCCGGCGATGAGCGCCAAAGGCGATGCCGTCGGGGCGTTGATAAATCCGTTTTTCATCACCGGCAGCGTCGTGATGCTCGCTTCACTGGTCACCAGTTGGTTCGTCGCCGGCCCCATGTTCACGATCCCGGCGCAGTGGGAGTTGCAGTACGCCGTCGACGCCTACAACATCGAGCACGGCTACAAAGGCGAATAATGCCAACGGGTCCGAAAAACTCCCCAACCCGCCATGGACGCCAGGGGTGGTTTGAGAGGGGTTGGGGCGGGTTGAGTGCTAGGAGACACCTGACGACAGGTCCTAATGGACCTTAGGCAGGTTCGACAACGCAATCGACCCACCCCAGCCCCTCTCAAACCACCCCTTAAGTGAAGTCGCCTGGGGCGGGTCTCCCTATGCCCGTGATCTGCCGCCGCACGGCGGCATCCTTCAGGTCATAGGTCTTGCGGACGACGGCATTGCTCACGTTGCCCTCGATGGTCACCAGGCGGCCCGTCGCCCGGTCGTAGGACTCGACGATGCCGACGTGGGTGGGGTTGCTGCCGGAGCGGGCGTCCCGCTCAAACAGGACCGTATCGCCCGTCCGGGCCGGCAGGTTGCGCCAGGGGAATGTGTTGGCATCCACGTTGAAGTGGGGAAACTGGCTGGGCTGGCTGCGGATATAGGCCCGACTCGGCGACTCCGACAGCATGAAGAACTGCCGCAACTGGCCCTGGGCACGGTGTTCGCGGATGGACCCATCGGCCCCGTCCAGGGACTGATAGAGGAAAAAGAGCCGGGCTTTGTAGAGAGAGGCCATCGCCTCGGGTTTCTTGAATCCGGCCCGACTGTAGGCAAATCCGACAAACAGGCCACACCACTTCTCGCCGGTCGACATGCGGGATTCCCGGGCGTACTGGTCGATGCGGCGTCCCCGATTGGCGCCGCCCGTCTCGCCCACGCCGGCCGCCAGCTCGGTCCGGGCGATCGCGACGCTGCGACCCTGACGGCCCGCCAGGAACGGGTCATTGTGGCCGGGGGCGAAGGGCAGGCTGTTTTTCACCGTGTAAAAGACGCTGGAGGCCATCCCGGAGGCCTTGGCGTATATCCAGCTGCCGACGGTGCCGACGAAACTGATGGATCCCGCCTTCTGCGGCGGTACGGTCACGGTCTGGCGGGTGAAGACCGTCTGGCTGGCGTAGGGGCGGATGACACCGGCCACGGCCCCGAATGTCTGGGGCGCCCGGATATCGGCTCTGACCACCCGGCCGATGAACTTGAGGTCAGGACCGACTGACGTCTGCGCCGGCCGCTGCGTGGCATGCGGGGTGTAATGGTCTTTCTTGTGGGCGGAGCTGGCCGCCTTGGGGCGCTTCGGCTGCTGGGACGGGTGCAGGGCGGCAGCCACCCGGATCCGATACAGGATACTCCCTGCCGTCGGCTCACTGGTTTGCAACCGGGTCTTCACGCATGTCCCTCGCCACTGTCATGTCGACGATATCGGTAAAACAGAGCAAAGCTGACGTTAAGCGCCCATAACCTTACGCGGCGACCTTGCCAGGCCGGGCCCGCGTCTTGTCGGACAGCCCGGCAAGACCACTTAACGGCAGCCATACAGGCACTGAGGGGCTTTCCGTACAGCCTCTGCGGGTTATTCCCGCACCTGGGACATCTGCAGCGCCAGCCGGTCGACGAGGGCCGGGGCGATCAGTTTCAGCCAGAGTCCGATCCGGGCTTTCAGGGTCATGACGACTTCCCGGTCCCGCCGGGCCATGGCCCTGACGATGATCCCCACGCACGCGTCGACGGACATCGTGCCCTCGGCCTCGTTGCGGGGACTCGCCTTTAGGGCCCCGCCATCCGAGCCCAGGGCAGACGCCCGGATGGCGGTGGCGACAAAGCCCGGCGAGACAACCAAAACGTCGACCCCGTCGTCCATCAGTTCGATGCGCAGGGAGTCGAAGAAGCCCTGCATGGCATGTTTGCTGGCCGCATACCCCGTGCGGGTGGGCACGCCCGTTTTGCCGGTCAGGGAGGAAATGGCCACCAGCAGCCCCTTGCGGGCCTTGATCCGGGGCAGGGCGTAATGGGTGCAGTACACGGCACCCAGGTAATTAATCCGCATCAACCGCTCGAACAGCGTCAGATCGGTGATCGTGAGGAAACGGGCCACCATGGAGACACCGGCATTGTTCACCAGGATATCGATGCCGCCGAAGGCCGCCACCGCCGCCTGCATCAGCGCCGCACAGGCCGTTTCGTCACCGACGTCCGTGGCCACGCTGATCGCCTTGCCGCCGGCGGCCTCACACCGTTTGGCCGTATCTTCCAATGCGGCGGCCGAGCGGGCTGCCAGGACAAGATTGGCGCCCTGCCGGGCCAGCGAGATCGCCAACGCCTGGCCGATGCCGGCCGAAGCGCCGGTGATGACGATGGTCTTGCCACGAAATTCCATGGGTACTCCTGTCCGGACGACGTTGGCCGATGCGGCGACCCCCGCAGTATATCGGGAGACCGTACTGCCATTCAGCCCTGGCAAACCGCAATCCGTCCCACCGAAAGAGACCAACCTGCGGCAAGGTACTGTTCCTACACGTGGCGGAAACACGCGACCATGCAACGGTGGTGTGATCAGCCCTGAGCAGCATCTGAGGAACCCGTCATGATTTCAGCCGCGTCCCTGTCGATCGATGAGGCCATCGGTCAACTGATCTGTCCGACGCTTTACGGCGGCCAATTGCGGCATGAGACATTTGACGAAGCCACCGTCCTGGCGGAACTGGCCAAGTACGGCTGGGGCGGCTATATCCTGTTCCACAGCGACCAGGACACCGTCCAGGCCCGCACGGCACTGCTCCAGGGCCACGCCAGGGTGCCGCTCCTGATCGCCGCCGACATGGAGCATGGCGCCGGCCAGATGGTCGATGGCCTGACGGATATGCCGCCCGCCATGGCCTTCGGGGCCGTCGACGATCCCGCCCTCACGGCTGCCATGGGTGCCTGGACGGCTGCAGAAGCGCGACAGGTCGGCGTGAACTGGCTTTTCGCCCCCGTCGCCGACGTGACGAACAACCCCAGCAACCCGATCATCAGCATCCGCAGCTTTGGGGGAGACCCTGGCCGGGTGGCCGCCCACGTCGCCGCCTTCGTCACCGGGGCCCAGTCCCAGGGTGTCCTCACCTGTGCCAAGCACTTCCCCGGCCACGGCGATACGGGCACCGACTCCCACACCCGGCTGGCCACCGTCACCGCGGACAGGGAGCGCCTGACCCAGGTCGAATGGCCACCCTTCCAGGCGGCGATCGATGCCGGCGTGGCGGCGATCATGACGGCCCATCTCGCCGTGCCGGCCCTCGATGCTCCGGACGTCCCGGCCACCCTGAGCCAGACGATCATCACAGGAGTCCTGCGGGAGGATTTGGGCTATGACGGCCTGATCGTCACGGATGCCCTGCTGATGGGCGGGATCACCTCCGTGCGCCAGGCCAGCGAGGCCGCCGTCGAAGCCCTGCTCGCCGGCTGTGACGTGCTGTTGATGCCGCCCGATCCCATCGCCACCCACGCCGCCATCCGGGCCGCCCTCGCCGATGGCCGTCTGACCGAGGCCCGCCTGTATGAGTCGGTCACCCGGATCCTCGCCGCCAAAGCCCGCTTGCAGCACCCGGTCCCGGCAGTGCCGGACGGTTCGGCCGGGGCGCTGGCCGCCAACGTCGCCCGCAAGGCCATCACCCGGGCCAAAGGCGCCGCCGACTTGCGGGTCCCGGATGGGTTCCTCGCCGTGACGCTGCTCGACGGCATCGCCGAGTCCGAGGCCGAGGCCTGGCTGGAACGCATCAAGGAACTGCGCCCCGGCATCATCGCCACCCTGACGCCGGACGTGGACGAGCGCATGTGGAACATCCTGCGGGGTCAGGCGATTTCCACCCCCTTCATCGTGTTGGCGATCATTTCACCGATCCGGGTCAGCAAGGACCGCAGTTTACTGCCGAGTGGGCTGCTGGAGCGACTGCAGGCACTGACGGCAGGCGTGCGGACGATCGTCGTCGCCTTCTCCAGCCCCTTCCTCGTGGCCCAGTTCCCCGATGCCGAAGCCTGGTTCCTGACCTACGGGTCCACCCGGTTGCAGCAGACGATGATGGCCCAGGCCCTACGGGACGGTAAAGGCTGGCACGGCACCCTGCCCGTGGCCCTGCCCGAGATGCTGGCCGGTGTCGAAACCGTGTCGTCTGTCCCCGCCGACAGCAAAGGCCCCGCCTTCGCCTAAGCACCCATGCCGGAATGGGCGCTAAACGGCGGATGCCGCCGGTCACACCCAAAGACAATTCCACCGCCGACCTGAAGGCCATGCGTTTGGGATCAGCGGACCGTGGCCCGCCAATCGGGATGCCCCGTGAACCAGTCCAGCACGCCCCAGAGCAGGCGCCAAAAACGCTCAGCCGTCACCTCGTCCCCCCTGTCCATGGCAGCGGCGACGATCGACAGGTAAAACTCGATCCTGGCCGTTTCCATGACGATGGGCAACGCCGCCCGCTCCGAGTCATGCAGGGTCCCGCAGGCGTCATAAGCCATGACGAGGATGCGCAGGTCGTCCGGGCGCAACCCCCGCTGCCCGCCCAGCAGGGCCGGCCAGTCGAATCCACAGGGCAGCGCCGCCAGCGCCAGATCGAAGACCCGCGGCGCCGTGTTCCACAACGAGAAGTCGATGACGGCCGTGATCGAGTCACCGTCCCAAAACAGGTTGCGCTTGATGAAGTCGCCATGGATCAGCCCCCGCCGCAGGTCCGGCCAAAGGGGCAGCAGGTCGGCATGGCGGGGCGCCAGGTACGTGATCAGCCGCTGGCGGATGGCCGCATCGCCCAGACGGGACGCCAGGACCGGCCAACGGTCGACCAGGGCATCCAGGCCGCTGACGACGTCAGGTCCCGTGAGCAGGTCATAGCTCGCCGTCATCCCCTGATCCTGGGGATGGGGTGGCGGCGGTAGATCCGCCCAGGCGGCATGCAGGGTGGCCAGGCAGGCACCGACGGAGGCGACCTCCGTCAGGCGCCCATACGGGGCAAAGACGGGCGTCTCACCGTACCGATCCTCACCGGCGGCGACGTCGGACACGGCAAATCCAAAATGATCGCGCGTCGTCAGCGTCTGGCCATCGCCGTTTCGATGCATGACCGGGGTCGGAAACCCACGGTCGACGAGGTGGGTGACGAGCGCGTGTTCGCTGCCGATCACGCTGGCGGCGTCACCGACCAAGTCATGGCACTTGACGAAGTACCGTCCCGCCACAGTCTCGATCAGACAGGCCGCCGTGTTCACGCTCAGCCCGTTGCGGAGGATGCGGACGAACGCACCCAGGTGGGGATAGGCCGTCAACGCCGCTTTCAACCGTGTTTCATCGACCGCCGGTCGGGCCGCCACACCACTCACGCCAGTGCCTTGCTGGCCAGGGTGTACCGCAGCCAGGGCTGGAAGCCCACCCGACCGTAAAAGTCCAGCAGGTCCGTCCAGTCGATCACCACCTCGTCCGCACCCAACCGCCGCAACTCGTGCAGGCCGGCGATCAGCAGCGCCATGCCGAGCCCCCGACCCCGCTGTGCCTCCGAGACGCCGATCGGTCCCAAGGCGGCGATCCCCGGCACGAGGCCCGACCAGCGCCCGGCACCGGCAGTGCCTGGCGGGTGCAGATGCGCAAACCCACAGGGTAGATCTCCGGCAAAGAGCCCCATCACCTGGTCGATCGGGCCGCCCGATTGAAGAAAATGCTGCACATCCCGGGGCCAACGCCCCGGAAAAGCGTCGTTCAGGAAGCCGATCAGCGCCTCGGCCTCGTCGGTGCGGTACGGCCGCAGGCTGACACCGGCAACGGGGGGCACTTCGGGGAGGGGCGGCTCGGCGGCCAACGACCGGCGCACGTCCCAGACGTCGTCACCCAACCCGTATCCCGCCGAAAGGAGGAGCTTGCGGGCGGCAGTCGCCCAGTCGGGGACACCGGCGAAAAAATGATGAAAACTGCCGGCTAGGACACTCTTGGTGGCTCCCGCTGCCCGGAGTTGTGATTCGGCTGTAACAAGCAGGCGCCGTCCGATGCCCCGACCCTGCCACCGGGGATGTACGGCCATCAAGGCGACGTAGCCGATGGGCAGATAGCGTTCGCAGCCGGGATCCCGCCCTCGCCAACGCTTCGTCAGGACGAATCCGACCGGGACCTCGCCCTCTTGTGCGACGAGCAGGTCGCCGGCCAGAAAACCTGGGTCGCCGACGGTGCCGGCAGTCCATAGCTCATCCGGGATGGGATGGTGCTCGCCTGCGGCGGCCCGCCAAATGGCCACGAGCGCTGCGGCCATGGGTGGCTGATAGGGAACGATGGCGGTCACGACTGCACCTATGAGCGGCTCGGCGGCGAACGCCCATCGAGCTTCCCGAGTCTAATTAAACGAGCGCTGCGGCGCAAGCAGACGTCCGCTTTGGGCCCAAAACCGTCGGACGCCGCCCGATCCGGTGGATGAAAACCCATAATCCAAAGTTAGGGTGAAGAGAACCTCACCTTAGGCCGAAACCCGCAAGGCGGCATTCATACGACCCTATAACATAAGGGTAAGCCAAGGTGAAGGAGGGTGAACATGCGCAACACACTGTGCCACCTCTACCTCCCGACAAAAAAAGACCCTCCGTGACGGAGGGCCGCAGCGCTGAAATCGGTGCCAGTTAGTGATGAGCGGGGGCGTGCGTTTCAGCCTTGTCTTCCTTCCGGAGGCCCAAGGCAACGGCGCCGGTGACGAAGGCGTCGGCAATCATATCGAGAGCACCTGCTCCGGTAGCCGGGATGATCGTCTGCGATTCGAACACCTGATGGGTGACATGAGCCGCTTTTTCCGTTTTGTGGATGAGGCTCGCCTTACTGGCCAACTTCAGGACAGTGGATTCAAGTTGCACGGCACCTTCCGAGCCTTGGGCAGCCTTGGCCGCCAGATTGGCGCCCTCCACAGCGGCATGCGCCGTGTGATGGATGCTCTTCAGGCCCTTGATCGCCGCACCGGGAGCAAAGGTCACGGCCGCCTCAAAGAGGCCTTCGCCAAACTTCTCACCCGCCTTTTCAATGTTGCCCTTGGCCAATTCACCGACGGTTTGGACGGCTTTGCCGGCCACAACCACGCTGCCGGCGATCATCCCTGCCGTCCCGATGCCGGACAGCAGGGATGACGCTGCACCAGCCACGGCGACACCACCAAGACCACCCGTGGCCACGGTGATCACCACCGCCGCCGTCAGGAGGATGCCGGTGGCGATGACTGGGTGACTTTTCACAAACGCCACGGTGGAATGGGCCAAGTGCTCAGCGGCGTGGACAGCGCCATGCACGACACCCTTGCCGAACGTGGCGACGCCCTCGTCGAAAGCGGCCTTCGCTTTGGCGATCTTAACGACCGTATTCACGGCCCCATCCCGGAATTGAGCGGCCTTTACCTTGACGTCACCAACGGTGGCGACGACCTTCGTCTTGACTTGGGTGTAAACCTCGCCGACCTTTTCCTTGACCACTCCGGCGGCAGCGACGAACTGCTTGGCCTGGGCGTGGATCTGGGCGGCTCCGTTGGTGACAAGGCCGCCCGTCGCCACACTCACCGTCGTGTTGATGGCGACTTTCGCCACGACTTTGGCGGCGTCGGCGAGTTGGCTCAGCGCGGACGGCTTGAAGGTGACGCCGAGGGTGGCCCAGCCCGTGACCTTCAGCGCCTTGACGATGTTGTTGGCTTCTTCAGAGTTGAAGCCGGCCTTCATCAGGACGCCGGCATCCGGCAATTTTTCGCTGGTGCCGAATTCCTTGGCGATCTGCTTCAGCTCGCCTGTGCTGATCTTGCCGTCGTGAGCGACTTCCTGCGCCTTGTTGCTAGCCCACATCGTATAACTGGTGCTTGAGGCCAGCGAAACGGTGTTGCTCATGGAGGGTCTCATTTCAACAAGGGGGAGGGAACGGTGCGACCACGCACTTCTTGTATTGAACCCAAACCAGCCTGCCACTAAACAGGCATCACCGCGGGTGTTCCCGATCGCCGTTTGCCCTCTACCGCAGCCACGGGATGGCGCATGGACGGTCATTGCTGTTGGTGACCTGCCGCTCTGGCATAATTGACAGGTACGTGCCTCCGGTCGCACGAGAGTCGCTTTCCCCGAAAGGCCGAACGTGCTGCGCAAGGGATTCCTAGCCATTGCGACCCTGCTCCTGGCAGCCTGCGCCCCTGCACGCCACGCCGGCATCACCTTTTCCACGTGGGGCTCGGTCGACGAGATCGCCACCCTGAAGCCGCTGCTGGCCCAATTCGAAAAAGAGAACCCCGACGTCCCGGTCACCCTCGTCCACATCCCGGACGAGTATCCCCACAAGCTGCGGCTGATGGCGGCCGGTGGGGCCCTGCCGGACGTGATGTTCCTCGAAAGCCAGACCCTGGCCGGCTTCGCCGCCCGGGGCGTCTTCCGCGACCTGCGCCCACAGCTGGCCGCCGATCCCCTGCTCCGCAAGGACGACTTTTACCCGGCGGCGCTGACGGCATTGAGCTGGCAGGATGCGCTCTACGCCGTCCCCCGGGACGTCTCGAACCTCGTCATCTATTACAACAGGGACATGTTCGACAAAGACGGCGTGCCCTATCCCAAAGCCGACTGGACCTATAACGGGATGGTCGCCACCGCCAAGCGCCTCACCCACGGCGAAAAACAGTTCGGCATCGGCTTTTCTCCCTACCCCATCTACTGGCTGCCCTACATCTGGAGCGAGGGCGGCGACGTCATGGATGCGGCGATGACCCGCAGCACCCTGCTGGAGCCCGCCACCCTGAGCGGGTTGCAACGCTATCACGACCTCCGCCACCGCTGGCACGTCGCCCCGACCGAGGCTCAGGTCGGCAACGCCCGGCCCAGCCAACTTTTCGCTCAGGGCAAGGTGGCGATGATGATCGGCGGCCGCTGGGTGGTCCCCGGCTTCCGCCAAAAGCTGGCCTTCAACTGGGACGTGGCGCCCTTCCCCCATGGGAAAGCCGGCTCCGTCGTCGATGCGGATGCCTCCGGCTGGGGCATCGCCACCCGCTGCAAGGAGCCTGACAAAGCCTGGCGCCTCGTGCGCTTCCTCGCCGCCAAGCCAGCGATCACGGCCTTCACCACCAGTGGCCTGATCGTACCCGCCCGCAAGGACGTGGCGGTCTCGCCGGCATTTTTGCAGGGCAAGCCCGCCAGCAGCAGGGTCTTCCTCAATGTCCTCGATACCGCCCGCCCCACCCTTTCGCCACCGGCTTACGACGAGATTCTCTACGACCTGATCGACAACCTGCCCACGGCCTGGAACGCTGAAAAACCCCTGATCGACGTCCTCCGGCCGTTGTCACAGCGGATCGACCGCCTACTCGCGGAGGAGCACCGCTGATGCCGGACCGTCAGGAACGCTCGGCCGCCTTTTGGCTGTTGCTCCCCGCCATGCTCGGCATCGGCCTCTTCACCGTCCTGCCGATGCTCGGCACGCTGGGGCTCAGCTTCATGCAGTGGGACCTGCTCGGCAGCCCCAAGTGGGTGGGTCTCGGCAACTACACGGATCTGGCCGCCGACCCGCTCTTCTATAAAGTCATGGGCCAGACGGCGCTGTTCGTCATCCTCTACGTCGGCCTGGACATCGGATTGGCCCTGGGACTGGCCGCCGCCCTCGACAAACAGCGGCGGGGGGCGGCCATTTTGCGGGCGGCCTACTTCCTGCCCGTCGTCACCTCGATGGTGGCCGGCGCCATCCTCTGGGGCTGGCTGCTCGATCCCCGCTACGGCATGTTCAACGCGTTACTGGCGCCCCTGGGCCTGGGTCCCGTGCGCTGGCTCAGCGATCCCCGCTGGGCCCTGCCCACCCTCGTCGTCGTCAGTGTCTGGAAGCACCTGGGCTACGACATGCTCCTCATCCTGGCCGGGCTGCAGGGCATCCCCAGCTCCCAACTGGAAGCCGCCAGCCTGGATGGTGCCGGTCCCTGGGCCCGTTTCCGCCATGTGACCCTGCCCATGCTCGCCCCGACCCTCGTCATGGTCGGCATGCTGGCGACGATCCGGGGCTTTCAGACCTTCGACACCGTGTACCTGCTCACCGAAGGCGGTCCCCAGCGCAGCACGACGACGATCGGTTTCTGGCTGTTTCAGAACGCCTTCACCTTCTTCAAGCTGGGCAAGGCCTCAGCGCTGGCCTACACGATCTTCTTCGTGCTCGCCGGCCTGAGTGCCCTGCAGTGGCATTACTACCGCCGTCGCGAAGGCCAGGAGGGTTGAGATGCAACGTCTGATGCGGGGCCTCGGCCAGTTCGCCCTGATTTTGGGCGCTTTAGTCATGACCGCCCCTTTTGTCCTGATGGCCCTGACATCCCTGATGACCTATGCCCAGACGATGGCCTACCCGCCGGAGTGGCTGCCCCATCCCGTGACCACCGGCAACTACATCAAAGCCCTGACCGAGACGCCCCTGTGGCGGGATGCCCTGAACAGCCTGATCGTGGCCCTGGCCGTCGTCGTCGGTCAGGTCGTCACAGGCTCCATGGCCGGTTTCGCCTTTGCCCGGCTGCGATTTCCGGGGCGGCAGGCCCTCTTCTTCACGGTCCTGGCCACGATGATGGTCCCCGTCTACGTCGTACTCGTGCCGCTCTTCGCCCTGATGGCGCTGGTCGGCTGGATCGACACGTATCAGGCCTTGATTTTGCCTGGCATGACGGGGGCCTTCAGCATTTTCCTGTTCCGCCAGTGGTTTTTGAAGCTGCCGCCCGAACTGGAGGACGCCGCCCGCATCGATGGCTGCACGCCCTGGGACCTGTACTGGCGGATCGCCCTGCCCACCGCCCTGCCGGCCATCGGCACCCTGGCCATTTTCGAATTCCTCGCCTCGTGGAACACCTTCCTGTGGCCGCTGATCGTCACGAACAGCGAGTCGATGCGCACCCTGCCCGTGGCGCTCGCCGCCTTCAAGGGCAGCATGAAGGAGGTCACCGACTGGGGCCTCCTGATGGCGGCGATGACCGTCGCCGTGGCTCCGCCGATCGCCGTCTTCCTCCTCGGGCAAAAGTTTTTCCTCAAGGGCCTGATGGACGGCTCCGTCAAAAGCTGATCCCCGGCAAAACCCGACGTCTGGCGGCATCGGCCGACCGGCCGGTGATGAGTGCGCCTTTGCCCGGATCAGCCGGGTGTTTTCGCCACGCAGAACCAATGCCGTCCGTTGCCTCCGGAACGATGATGAAAGGCCAGTCCGCCAAGCGGATGTGACTGTCCGTCCCCGGGTCAGTGGGACCCCCTGCAACCTCGCAGGTTCAGGCATCTCGCCCATGTGCCGCCTCTTCCGGCCGTCCGTATCGTGGCGTTCATCCCAAAGATGGGGAATGGAGGCTCTCATGCGTTGGACCCGAATCCTGCCTGCCGTCGCCTCGGCGATGCTGCTGGCGGTCAACACCCCGGCCGCACTCGCCAATCCGACCCCAAGGGCCGCAATACAAGTGGCTGCCAGTCAAAACATCGTCGAGGTCGCCCAGGGCAATCCCAACTTCAGCACCCTGGTCTCGGCCATTCAGGCCGCAGACCTGGCCGAGACTCTGAAGGGGGCAGGTCCCTTTACTGTGTTTGCGCCGACCAACGCCGCTTTTGACAAACTACCGGCAGGCGCGCTCCAAGCCCTTTTGCAGGACAAGCAGAAGTTGCGGGCCGTGCTGCTGCTGCATGTCATCAAGGGGAAGGTGACTGCCGCCGAAGCGATGAAGAAAAGCGGCGCTGTCAGCACGGTTCAGGGCCAGAACGTCACCCTGCGTACCGAAGGCGGCAAGGTCATGATCAACAATGCGACCGTGATTACGCCGGACATCGCGGCGTCAAACGGGGTGATTCATGTGATCGACGCAGTCCTGCTGCCAAAATAACCGTCCGGTCCGGCCCCTGGCTTCACCCCACGCACACAGGGTCTCGGACCAGCCGCAGATAAAAAGACAGCAGTCACCGCCTTCACTGACAGTGGAGGCGGTGACTGCATGACCGCACGGTCCCGTGCCGGGACTGGCGGACGGCCCCGGCAAGACCTGAACCCCGCAAAAAATCCCTCCGTAGCCACACCGGTTAAATCGCCCGCAACCCCTGTCGACGCGCAACGTCGCGCCTGCCGCCCGTCGGGCGATCCTGCTACAGTGACCAACCGGTTGCCTGATGACGCCAATGCCCTGACACGGCGCGTCCTGGCTGCCGCCACCGCATATCGCCGCCCCGGAGCCTGCCATGGAAACCCGTGAATCCCTGCAACAAGGCCGCCTGCTCGTCCTCAACGTCGACCAACTGGTCTCCAATGAACTCAACCCCCGTCAGGACATCGCTGACGACGACATGGACAGCCTGGGCCAATCCCTCCATCAGGAAGGCCAGATCCAGCCGCTGGTGGTCGAGGTCATGCCGGAAACGGAAGACCGTTACCGGGTCGTCGTCGGTGACCGCCGCTTACTGGCTGCCCGCCTGCAGGGCCTGAAAACGGTCGAGGCCAAAGTGCTCTCGCCCCTGACCGACCTGCAGCGCCTGCGCCTGATGTTCGCCGACAACAAGCACCGGCGGGACCTGACCTTTTACGAAGAGCTGCAGCTGACCGAGTCCTGGGCCACCGCCCTGCGGGAAGCCGGGATGCCGGTCACGTACGAGTCCATCGCCGGTGAGATGGGCGCCACCCGCCAGAAGGTCTCGACCATCCGGCGGCTGGGCGAGTTTCCCCTGGCCTTTCAGGAAATGGTCCGGGACCGTCAGGTTTCCACGCCCGTCGCCAAGGCCATTCTGAAAGCCGGTACGGCGATCGAGGCCCATGCCATCACGCTGGCCAGCATCGCCATGAGCCACAAGCTGCAGGGCGGCATCCTCAAGGACCTCATCGAGGCGGTGAAGGCTGGAGAGACACCGGAACTGGCGTGGGAATCTCTCCAGCCGAAGGCCTGCGAGTGCGGGGCGCAACTGGCCTACGGTGAGCCCGATGGCAGCCTGTGCCTGACCTGCCAGGCGAAGGCAGAAGAAGCGGCGGGGACCCTCGTCTCCGAGCGGCTGTTGGCGAGTGTCGCTGAGGACGAGGCGGTCAACGCCGCCGCCCTGTCGGCCGCCGTAGCCGAAGGTACGCTGGACCCGGAAGAAGCGGAGGCCATCCGCGACCAGGACGGTCCGGTGATGATGTCCCGGGAAGCCTTTGCCGCCATGCTGGGCGGCCCGGCCCCGATGGACCAGTCTCCCCCCTGGGACACGACCACCGGCACGACCACGACCACCGGCAGCGTCCTCAATGATCCCGGCTATGCCGCCATCGCCGAATCGACCCAGGCCGGGTCCAGCCACAGCGTCAGCCGTCCGATCTCCAACGACGCCTACGAGCGGACCGAGCGCCGTGTCTCCAAGCAGCTGGAGCGGGAGCGGGAGCAGTTGCAGGCGCCTTTGCCGGCGGCGTTCGACTACCGGGCGGCCCAGATGTTCCTGGAGACCCTCACCGGCATGATGGGCCCGATGGAGCCACTGCTCGCATTCGCCCAGGACAACCAGGCGCAGGAGCAGTTGCTGACCTACCTCAAGGCCACGGCCAACCTGGAGCAGGTCGAGGCCCTGAGCCGCTTTGCCTCCCGGCTGAAGACCCTGGGGACCAACGTCCTCTATCAGGCCCATGCGGCGGGGACCTTCGTGGCCCGCAAACAGCGGATCGGCACCGACGGCTCCAACATCGTCGACTTCACGGCCCGCCAGACCGGCTAATCCGGCGTTCCCGACTGCACGATGATGACCGCCCCCAGCCAGTGGCAGGGGGCGGTCATTGCTTTGGCGGCGGCGACTGGTCGCCGCCTTGGCCCGAGACCCCAATGGCGTTACCGGTCCGGACCATGGTCCATCCCTTGAAATGCAGCGATTGGCCGCCGTCCTTGGCCGGTGAAACCCTATAGCCATGGCAAGAAATGGATTTTCTGCAAATAGCGGTGGCGTATCGCCCCCGGGCGTAGCATAATCGGAACTGGCACTGGTGAACGTTGTTTTTCCCACGTTGATCGACATTGTATGTTTTGATAGCATTCCAGCCCACCTGGAAGCAAGCGCTGCCATAAATCCAGCACTGGCACGGCATCTTGCATCAAATTAGACGTGATCACGGATTGACATTGGCACCGTTGCACTCTTTCGGGGGATCCGCACCAGGGAGCCGCTGAGACGGCGACGGGCCGGATATCCCTTGTGACAGCGACTGTTGGCGATCGGGCGACAGAAGGAAACAGGTGAAAGCGATGCTGAAGGCTGGCATTTTTGTCGATGCTGAAAATATCACCCGCAACGGTGGCTGGGGCATGCGCTATGACGTACTTCGGGAATTCGTCATGGCTCAGGGCGCCCAGGTCGTCCGGGCAAATGCCTATCTGGCCCTGGATCAGGACCGGGAGGCGACTGACCCGGACTACTGTCGCAAGCGCGAAGCCTACCGGTCCCGGCTGCGGTCCTGTGGCTACAAGCTGTCCCTGAAAAACGTCAAACGCTATCACAACGAGGCGGGCGAAGTCGTCACCAAGGCGAACACGGACCTCGATTGTGCCATCGACGCCATGCTGCAGGCCCGCAACCTGGACTACGTGGTCATTGTCAGCGGCGACGGCGACTTCACCCGGCTGGTCACGGCGCTGCAGGATTACGGCTGCCGGGTGGACGTCATCGGCTTTCACCACGTCAGCCGGGAGTTGCGCGGGATCGCCGACAACTTCTGTTCCGGATTCCTCATCCCCGGCCTGATGCCCCTCGAAGAAGGCCGTCAACGGGGCTACTTCGACGTGATCAACGAGGAAAAGTATTACGGCTTCGTTGTTGCCCCGACGAGCATGGAGCTCTGGGGCAAGCGGGACAGCTACTTTTGTCACGGCTCCGAAGTCGAGGGCAGCACCTTGTCCAACCAGCAACTCGCCAAGCTGGCGGGCAACCACAACGTCGTCGAATTTTCCGTGCGCGAGGATCCCAAGGGCAAACAGGCCATGGACGTGCAGGTCCTGCGCATGACCGAAGTCGTCCGCAATCCGGATGCCGGCCGGTCCACGGAGTTCCCCCGGCCGCTGGCCCCCAACCGCCTGTACGAGCCGGCCCTTTCGGGTCAGCCCGAGCCCGGCATCGCCCAAGACCGTGGCGACGACTTGGCCGACCTGGGGTATGACGACGACGAACCCGAAGAATAAGGGAATGCCAGAGAGGTGCTTGGGCGGCTTGATTGCGTTGTCGAACCTGCCTAAGCTCCTTGAGGAGCTGTCGTTAGGTCTCTCCTAGCACTCAAGCCGCCCAAGCACCTCTCTGGCACTCCCTGGCGGCGTTGTCTACTCACTTTATGTTGCGGCTCAGCGCCGACGCAGGCGACGCAGGCG
>JACMPN010000471.1 GCA_014377495.1 Candidatus Sericytochromatia bacterium | reverse complement strand
GGGCGAATTTCTGCACGATGGCGTCGTTGTAGACCGGCGGGGCGGTCATGACGGTGTCGTCACCCATCCGTGCCTCCTTTTTTGACTGTGATGAAAACGGGGGTGCCGGGCGGGCCATCGGGTGACCGCCTGGATCCGGCCTTTCCAGTGAAGCCGGATCCCCCGCCGCTCGCATCCGTAGTTTCCACCTGGCGCCTGACCGACCAGCCGGCGCACCGCGCCGCTAGCCGCCGCACTCACGGCATAATTGCCACCGAATCTGCACCCACTGCCATTGCCCCGTATCACTAGTCTAAAAATATATAAATATCCGTAAAACAGACGAATGTACCGCCATTTTAAAAAATTGTACGGACATACCTTTGGTTACCCCAGATAACAACCACTGTAAAATTCACCACCGCCTTAAGCTGTGAATTATTCATACTTGTTATCTTGCCAAGAACTCGTGCTGAGTGTTATTCTACCCAGAAAAACTGTACGGACTGGTTCGCATTCCGAGATGCTCACCCTTTTTAGTGTCGATTGCCCTGCTTCCGCAACAAATTTGCAACAAGTTGCTTTTCTGGACCTGTTCCATCTCTTGAGCCACGTTGCCGCCCCTGTGCCGCCGGCAGGCACGGCCCTGCCGGGCGGACATTGCAGTAGAGACCGGCACCCGTAGGAGGACATCGGTCATGACCCAGCCCTGGCGCGTGCTGATTGTCGGCGACTCGCCGACCGACGCCGAGCGCATCGGTCTGGCCTTGCGGCGGGATGGCCGGGACGTCGAGACCGCTCGGGTCGCCGACGCCGGGGCGATGCGGACGGCCTTGGAGACGCAGCCGTGGGATGCCATCATCTGCGCCTGGTCCATGCCGAGGTTCAGTGCCCTGGTGGCCCTGGACCTCATGCAGCAGCGGGGTCTGGATCTCCCGTTTGTGATCGTCTCGGGGACGCTCGACGACGCGGCAGCCGCCGAGGCGATGCGGGCCGGCGCCCATGACGTCCTGCGCCCGGACGGTCTGACACGGTTGGTCCCGGCCATCGAGCGCGAGCTGCGGGCGTACGGGGACCGGGCCGCCCGCCGGCAGGCGGAGCGGGCGCTCGGCGCGAGCGAGGCCCGGTTTGCCCGTCTGACCGAGTGTGCGATGTTCGGGATCGTCGTCATGGACATGGACGGCGACATCCTGGACGTCAATGACGCCTTTGTCGACATTTTGGGCTACACCCGTGACGATCTCCTGGTCCGCAAACTGTGGCGGACGCACGCCACGCCCCCGGAATGGCTGCCGATGAACGAGTGGGCCATCGGGCAACTCCGGACGGTCGGGGTGACGCGCCCGTGGGAAAAGGAGTTCTGGCATGCGGACGGCCACCGGGTCCCGGTGCTCGTGGGCTCGGCGATGCTCGACGACACCCGATACATCGCCTTCGTGGCCGACCTGAGCGAGCGCAAACGGATCGAGGCGGCCCTGCAACGGAGCGAAGGCCAGCTCCGCCAGGCACACAAGATGGAGGCCGTCGGCAGGCTTGCCGGGGGCGTCGCCCACGACTTCAACAACCTCCTGTCCGTCATCCTGACCTACGCCGAGATGCTGCGGTCGGACTTGGCCCCCGAGGACCCGATTGGCGAGGATTTGACCGAGATCATCACCGCCGGGGAGCGGGCGGCCGAGCTGACCCGGCAACTGCTGATGTTCAGCCGGCGCCAGGTCCTCGCCTTCAGGATCCTCGACCTGAACACGGTCCTGACCGGGATGGACAAGATGCTGCGGCACCTCGTCGGCGAGGACATCACCGTCGCCGTGTCCCTGGCGCCGGCGTGCTGCCGGATCAAGGCCGACCCCGGCAGCCTCGAACGGGTAATCCTGAACCTCGTCGTCAACGCCCGCGAGGCGATGCCGGCCGGCGGCAGACTCACCGTGGCCACGGCGGCAGTGGACCTCGACGAGGCCTTTGCCCACGACCATCACGGCGTCGTGCCCGGTCCCCATGTGATGCTGGCCGTCAGCGATACGGGCATCGGCATGGACCAGGACATCGCAGCGCAGATTTTCGAGCCCTTCTTCACGACCAAAGCCCAGGACAAAGGCACCGGCCTGGGCCTGTCGACGGCCTTGGGGATCGTGCAGCAGAACGGCGGCAGCATCTGGGTCGACAGCGAGCCTGGCGTCGGGGCCACGTTCAGGGTCTACCTGCCGTATATGTCCGGGCAGATCGACGCCGAACAGCCGCCGATGCCGCCGGCACCGCAGTCCGGGACCGAAACGG
>JACMPN010000470.1 GCA_014377495.1 Candidatus Sericytochromatia bacterium | reverse complement strand
CGAAGCAGGGGACCGCTACCGATTAACGTATCGGGGCTTAGTAGGCCAGGGTCAGACCGACGGTCGGACCGTGCTGCAGGGTAAAGACATTCGTCCCACCCGTGTCGGCCAAGGCGAGGGCGCCGTAGCCGAGGCTGATCGCCAGGTTGTCCATCGGATAGAGATCCAAGTGGAAGTTGCCGGTGGGCAGCATGCCGCCGACGGCAGTCGCAGTGCCGGTGTTGGCCATTGACCAGAGGATGTGGCGGTTCTGGGCATCGATGCCGAAACCGAGCCAGCTCAAGGGCTTCCAGTCGAAGATCAAGCCGTAGCCAGCCTGGGCGTGGTAGCTGTCACGGCCGACGGGACCCGTCATGCCGAGCATGGAGTTGGCACGGCCGCCGCCGCCGATGAAGGGCCGCAGACGGACGTTGTCGCCCAGCTTGAAGCTGTAGCCGAGCTGCAGGCCGAGGTCGGCCGACAGGACGCTGTCGGAATAGATGCCGGGGAGGACGGCAAGCCGTTCACCGATAAAGAAGTCGCCGATGTCCTGACGACCCGTCAAAATGCCGGCGTAGCTGTAGAAGCTCTGGGCCGGGGTCGCAGGCGCCGGTTGGACGTAGGCGGGCAAGAGGCCGAACATCGTGCCGTCCAGGCGGTAAGCCGGGAAGGTGACGGGCGTCGGGGTCGGCATGGGAGTCGGGGTGGCGACAGGCGTCGGCATGGGCGTCGGAGCCATGGTCGGCTTCGGGCTGGGCTTCGGCTTGTTCGTTTCCCAATTGGTCATCTTCACCCGACGCAGCAGGGCGGCGAGCTCATACCGGGTGACGGCCTTGTTGCCACCGAAGGTGCCGTTCGGGTAGCCGGAGAGCAACTGGTAACGGCCAGTCGTGCCGTCGACCGCAGTCTTGGCCCAGGCGGGAGCAGAGGCAGTGTCCTTGAAGGAGATCGGCTGCGTCGCCTTGGGGGCGATGATCTTCTTGGCTTCGGCTTGCTGGTACAGACCGTTCATCATCCCGGCCAGCTCGTAGCGGGTGAGGTTCTTGCCGGACTTGTCGGTCTTGATGCTGTCCCACGCCGGGTTGTCCCGGGTCAGGGCAACGAAGTCGAACTGGGCGTCCGTGTTGGCGGCGACCCAGAGGAGGATCCGGTTGAGGGCCCGGTGGGCTTCGACGTGGGTGACGGCCTGTTGGCCGTTGAATTTGCCTTCGGCCGGGGCCAACATCGGGTTGTTGCCGGAGGTGGCGGAGTCAACGGCGTCTTTCGCCCAATGATTGGAAGGAACATCAGTAAAGACGGCGAAAGCCGGCAATGCCACAAACGTGGCGATGATCGCAATGCTTAGTTTTTGACGCATGGTTTATGAGGGTCCTTTTGCGCTGTCAGGTTGTTGCTTGAAACCATAACATGGTTCAAGCCCCTGACCCAAGCCCACTCACTTATTACGAATGAAATATGGCTTGCCGACCCGCTGATTTCGGTTCTAAGCCCACGGATGGCCGTCTGAAAGGCGAAAAAAAATTGGAAACCGGAGAGTTTTATCACCCTAAAAATTCTTTGCCTTCCCGGGTGAAAAAGAGCGCCAGACTGGCGCTTTGCCAATCCGTGAGGGGATTATTCCGCTCACACAATCAGCCTGTTAGGCAGCTGTCAAGATCGGGTCAGTAAAAATTGGTTCACCGGTGATGCCTAATAGAGAAGGTCAACATGGAATCCGAAATCGTGGAAATGGTCGCCACCCCTGCCCGACTCGCGGCGGTGCTGGGCGAGATCCACCGGCTCGAGACTGCTTTGACGCAGTCGCCGAATGATGCTTTCGGCTATCTGGAGCTGGGTTGTCTCTTCGCCGAAGTGGCGCAGCGCGACGCGGCGATCCTGGCCTTTCGCCAGTCCTATGTGCACCGCATGGGCGGCGCGGACATCGGGTCTGCCGAATTGCCGGCCGTCGACGGCCAATTGCAGGAAGCCTTCGATGTGGCCGTTTCCCAGACACCGGACCGCCGCCGGGGGCAGACGCGGGAGCTGTTCGAGCTCGCGGTCCGCCAAGAGCGCCGGGCTGTCGCCCATCCCGTGCTCGCTGCGGTCGGCAGTACCGTGCTCGTCGTCCTGATGGGCCTTGCGGCGATCGCCGGCTCTCCTTTGGCACAGGCGCACCAGGGCTATTGGCCGTCCTTTTTCCTGCAACAGCCGGCCTTGGCACCACCGGCCGCCACGAGTGGCTACTCGCCGGCAGTCAAACACTGGTAATTGGCGAGTCCTCAGGGACGTCCCCCAGCCGGGGGGCGTTTTTGCTATTTGGGCGTGGGCCGGACCAGTTGAGCAAATCACAACGGAAAGCGCCTCCCGGTGGGGAGGCGCGAGCACAGACGGTCATGGCGGGTTTGGCAGGGCCGGTTCCTTAACGGAAGAGCCAGCCATATTGGGCCTGATAGTCGTTCAGGGTGTTCTGAGCCCGTTGCGAGGGATCCAGCTGGGCTTGCCAGTCCGGTTCTTCCCCGGTGAAGAGGGAGTTCGACAGATCGGCCTGGGTCTGGGCGAGCATGATCGACAGCATCCCGATCGCTTCTTTGCTGGGGGTGCGAGACTTCAGCTGCTCGGTAAGCTGGGGGGCGGCTTTGGCGAGGGCCATCTTGGCGACCGGGCTATCCGAGAAAATTTCGGTGATGGTCTGGTTTTGTCCCAAGCTCCGCGATGACGCTGTCTGGTTGGTCTTGAATGCAGACTTGTAGTCTTTGGCTTCCGCTTCGCTCAGGCCGGGCATCGGCAAGGAATTGAAGTTCGGGTTGATCGCAGGCATTTAGGCGCCCCTTTCCATCTCGGATGACCATCGGCTCGGTCGGTTCCCGCCTGACCCGGCGAAACATGGATTTAACGGTGACTTGATGGCCACGTGATCCCAGTCAATCGCCCGACCACTGATTTATACTTTACTGCGGCCCGTCGCGCCGGATTTTTTTGCGATCCACCCCCGTCCTTCCGCCACCCGGCCTAGGAGTTCGTTACATGAGTGTCTTCCTACAGCTCCCGATTATCAATCTCAATGACGTCGACGAGACGGAGTTTCGCTATGAGGGCGAGGCGTCGGGTGGGCGGGGCGTCTCTCGGGACCCCAGCAAGATATTGGGCATGCAGCATTTCGGCGTCAGCCTGCACACACTCCATCCCGGCCAGGAAAATGCCCGCTATCACGCAGAGCGGGACGAGGAGGAGTTTTTTTTCGTCCAGACGGGGTCCTGCAAGGTGCGCCTGGACGGCAAAATTTACGTCCTGAACGCCGGCGACATCCTGCACACGCCTGTCGGTTGCGCCCATTCTTTTTTCAATGACGCAGAGGATCCCTGCACCATCCTCATGGCCGGGCAGACAGTCCGTGGGACGCAAGCCGACTATCTGCCGGCACCGGATGGTCCCGTCGAAACAAGTCGGCCTCCCCGCTGTCTCAACGTCGCCGAAATCTTCCCCGAGCCCGTGCAGTACGACGGTGAGGTCCAGGGCTCCCGGGGCGAGTCGGTCGAGGTCAGTGCGGCCCTGGGCATGAAAAGCCTGTTTTGCAACATCCACCGGCTGATGCCTGGTCAACAGGACGCCAAGTTCCACTTCCATAAGCAGGAAGAGGAGTTCTTCATGATCCTGAAAGGCACGCCCGTGCTCTGCTTTAAGGACGATGCCCAGGTGACCCAGCCGGACGACTGCATCTACATCGCCCCGAACACTCCCCACAACTTCAGCAACCGCTCCGACAAGCCGGCGATCATCTTCATGATGAACACGGTCTGCGGGCACCCCGATTCCTTCTACCTGCCTGAAAAACGGGTGACGCGCCTGGTCTAGCGGTGTGCCATGGCAGGCCTACGGAGCCAATTCACCCTGGCGGATGGGGCTGGGGGCGGTCGACGTGGCGTCGAGCTTGAACTGCTCACGATACAGCTTGGCGTAAAGGCCGTCATTGCCGAGCAGGGATTCGTGGGTGCCCCGCTCGACGATCCGGCCCTTTTCGAAGACGAGGATCAGGTCCGCATGCTGCACCGTCGACAGACGGTGGGCGATGGCAATCGTCGTTCGGCCGGCCATCAGGGGGATCAGCGCCTGTTGGATCAGGGCCTCGGATTGTGAGTCGAGCGATGCCGTCGCTTCGTCCAAAATCAGGATGCGTGGGGCTTTCAGGATTACCCGGGCCAGTGCGATCCGCTGACGTTCACCCCCGGACAAGCGGTAGCCCCGCTCCCCCACGACCGTGTCGTAGCCTTCCGGCAGGGCGGCGATGACGTCATGGATATGGGCGGCCCGGCAGGCGGCGATGATGTCCGTCTCGCTGGCGTCGGGACGGGCGTAGAGCAGGTTTTCGCGCAACGAGGTGTGAAAGAGGAACGGCTCCTGGGTCACCGTGGCCACCTGGGCATCGATCGACTCCAGGGTCACGTCCCGCAGGTCGTGCGAGTCGAAGCGGATGGCGCCCGAAGCGGGATCGTAGAACCGGGAGAGCAGATAGGTCAGCGTCGTCTTGCCGGACCCGCTGGGCCCGACGAGGGCGATGAGTTGACCGGGCTTGGCCTCGAAGCTGATGTCCTGCAGGAGGGGAATGCCTTCCCGGTACTCGAACCCCAGTTGGTCCACCTGGACGTGGCCGGCGAGCGGCGGCAGAGGCTCGGCACCCGGCCGATCCTGCACCAGCGGCACCTGATCGAGGACGTCGAATAAGCGTTGAAACACGGCCAGCGAGCCCATCACCTGTACGTGGGCATTGGCCAGCGAGGACATTGGACCATAGAGCCGGGCCAGGTATGCCACAAAGGCCACCACCGTACCGATGGTCATGGCACCAGTGATCACCTGATAGCCGCCGTACCAATAGACGACGGCCGGTCCGATGGCCGTGAACAGGGTCAGGAACAGCATGAACCAGCGCCAGACGAGCGAGCGGCGGATGGCCCAGGTGCGCATCTCCAGGCTGAGCCCGCGGTAGGTGCCCCGCTCACTGGCCTGCCGGTTGAAGATCCGCCGCATCAGAAAGCCGTTGATGCCCATCGTCTCCTGGATGAAGTTTGACAGGGCGGAGCGGCTCTCCTGGGTGGCGGTGACGATGCGCTGGCGCATGCGGCCGACGATCTGGGTGGGCACGAGGAACAGGGGGATGACGCCCACGGCGACCGCCGCCAGCCAGGGATCGAGGGTGAAGATTACGGCCAGCGATGAGGCGGCGACGAGGACGTTGTTCGTGATCGTCAGCAGCGTGTCCGAAAAGACGTCCCCGAGATCAGCCACGTCGTTGTTCAGCCGGCTGGAGAGCTCGCCGGGCTTGGTGGTGGTGAAGTAGGCCATCGACTGACCCTGCAGGTGGGTGTACAGCGCCATGCGCAGGTCCATCATCACGCCTTGGCTGACGAGTTCGTCCAGGTAGGTTTCCAGCACGCCCAGCAGACCGCCGAGGATAGGCAGGGCGATCATGCCCATGGCCAGCAGATGCAGCAGGTGCGTGTCTTTGTGGGGGATGGCCTGATCGAGTAGGGCCCGCACGAGCAGGGGCGGGATGGCCCCGAGGCCGGCGGCGACGGCGATGACGAGCAGCGTCAGGGCGATGAGACCCTTATAGGGAATAAAATAGGCCAGGATCCGGCGCAGACTGACGGCGCTGAGATCGACCTTTTCGGCCTTGGCGCCGAAGCTCCAGAAATTGGTCCCGAGTCCTGAGCCGCCCATCATGACGCTGGTTCTCCTCTGGCGGCGTGAACGGTCACGTCCGGTTGTACTGGTTGTCCTGGGTTGTGTGGTGACCCATCATCCCACGGATCGCCACGGGCAGGGCTCCCGCCGGCCCACGGGCCCGTCCCGACCGGTTCAGCCGGACGGCGGTGTCGGGCCATTCCGTGGATGTCGTCCCGGACAATCGGCAGTCCCGGTATCACCTTGGTGGCCCGGAGTCAGGGACGTCAGGGCGGTGACAGCCGGTGGGTAGCAGGGCCGGAGACACGGTTCGGGCGTCAAAAGAAGCCATGCTCACACCCTGACGGATCGACTACACGGCCTGTTGCGGGCCGCCCGTCAACTGGGTGATCAGCGTGCCCCGCCAGAGTTCGGCGTCTTGCAGGCGCCAACGGCGGGCCGGAGCGTCCTGGGTGGTCCAGACGGTGAGCCACTTGTCGTCGCTCCGGACCTGGAGGATATCGCCCAGCGGCAGATTGATGCTCATGCAGGGGCCGATGAAGACGAGCCGCCTGTTCGTCAGCCAGAGGGCGCCGGATTCTTGAAATGCGTAGCCGGAGCGGTTCCGTCGGAAGCCGGCCACCCAGCCGGCCCCGGCGAGCGGTGCCGCCCCGGACACCCATTGGGTATCCGCCCGATTGACGTAGTAGCTCGCTGGCGCCCGTTGGACGAGGACTTCGTTTTCGAGCAGATAGGGCTGCTCGGGCTGACCGCTGCGGGGGAAATCGCCGGCAGCCCGCTCAGCTCGGCGGGAAATCGGGTCCCGGGGATGCCAGAAACGCCACATGGCGGCAATCGCGCCGACATAGACCAACACCGCCAGGGCGAACCAGAGGTCTAGGTTTTGCATCATCGCTTACCCTGCGCCCAAAGGCCGCAAATCGCAAGCAAGCCGGGCCTTGGCAGGTCGTGTCGGCAGAACGGGGCACTATTCAGCCTGCCCTGCGGCATTGCCGGCAGGCTGTGGAGAGCGGTGACGGTCGGATTGCCTTAAAGGGCCTTGGCGAGTTTGGCCATGCCCGCGGCATAGGCCTCTCTGGCCGTGTGCAGCATCGAGGCGACGGACTTGGGCACATTGATGCGGCGCACGGCCATTGGCAGCACGTCGGCTCCGGTCCGCGTCATTCCCGGAAACGGCAGGAACGTCAGCCGGGGCGATCCGCGTACCCGTGCCGAGGGCGCCCTTGGGCACCGTTTGGCTGGGTCCCTGGATTTCCATGAAGTCGCACCCTGTCGTCATTCCTGTGCACCGTTAATCGGTGATTAGGCAACGAGGATTTTCTTCAAACATGTTTAAGGAGGCGCAAATTTTTCGGCCAAAAAATATTAACCATTGTCGGCTGGCAGTGTCGACGATGGCCGGGAGGCGCATAAAAGGCCGTGTTTGGGGTATGCAGGGAAGAGAGACGACGTCCGCAGCATCGCCTGGGGCCGCTCGTGATTGCGACCGCCAGCGTGATTTTTGACCAGCAAGAGGGATATCCGGTGACCAACCCCATTACCAACCGCGTGCCAAACGTGGCAATTTCGGCGGAGGCACTCAGGGTTCTGGATACAAACCGTGACGCAGAGGTCACCGTCGAGGAACTGAACATCGGCCTGGCCGCGTCGACCGTCGCCTTCAGCGCCCAGGGGAAAGTCGTTCCTAAGCCGGTGTCGCTCATCGATGCCCCTGTGTCCGGTCCCAATACAGGGGACGCCGCTCTGCCGAAACCGTTGGCTGCCACGGGCCCCAAGCCGTCGGATGTGAGCACGCCGCCGATACAGGATGCCACAGTGCCCAAAGCGGTCGACACGGCCACGCCCCAAACGGTCGAAGTCACCCCGGTCAAACCAGTCGTCACCAACAAACCGCATCCCGCAACGAAGGCCGTGCTGACCTCGGTGGATGCTGCGAGCAAAGGGGTAGCGTCCAAGGGGACCGATCCCAGGAAGTTTGCGGCACTCGACGTGAGCCTTGTGGCCATCAACCGCCAGATCCAGGACACCAAACCGCTTTTTCCGCCCCAGATCCGGGAGACGGCCGCCATGGCCGTCATGCATCTCCTGCAGGCCAAGTCCAGTCCCGCCGCCACCGCTGCGGCCGTTGCCGTGGGTGTGCAGGCGCTGACCGATCTCAAGACGCAGTTAGAGAACCAGTAACGACAGGCCGGCAAGCGTCTTCCCGTCCAGTTCCATGAAAAAGGCTCCTGACCAGCGGTTTGATCCGCTGGCCGGGAGCCTTTTGGTTGCGTTTGGGATGGCCTGATGAACGATGCATCAATCCCTTAGTTGATGGCGCCAACGGCCCGAGCCGCATTGACCCGACCGTACCCGCTGGTCGTCGAATACTTGTGGTTGCCGTCGGTGGTCTCCTCGAGACGTTGCTTGATGGCCTTGGGCGACATGCCGGGGGTGGTGCTGCGCATCATGGCGACGATGCCGGAGACGAGGGGCGCAGCCATGCTGGTTCCGCTCAACCTGCCGTACTTCGCCGTCGTGGCGCCTGTCTGGATCAGGTTCGTCGTGTAGGTCGGGGTCGTGCTGATGATGCCGTCGCCGGGAGCGACGACGCTGATCCAGCGGCCCTTCTGGGAATAGTTGGTCACTTCGTCGCGTTGGTTCGTGGCGCCGACGGCAATGACACCGGCGTATGCGGCCGGGTACATCGGCTTGTTGGAGCCGTCGTTACCCATGGCGGCGACCAGGGGGATGTTGCGCTTCACGCAGGCTGCGACTGCCTTTTCGAGAGTCTTGCTGGGGGCCGGTCCGCCGATGCTGAGGTTGATCACGTCTGCCCCGTGCAGGGCAGCATAGGCGATGCCTTCGGCGATCTGGCTGGTGGAGGCCATGCCATGGGCATTGGCCACTTTGATCGGCATGATCTTGCAGTTTGGGGCCATGCCCGAAAGCACATTGGAGGAGGCGGCGGCGATGCCGGCCACATGGGTGCCGTGACCGTTTTCGTCGGTGGGCGGACTCTTGGGCTCCAGGACGTTGTAGCCGCCCGTGATCCGGCCCCGCAGGTCCGGGTGGTTGCGATCGATGCCGGTGTCGATGATGGCGATCGTCACGCCGGCGTCGCCACGGGTCTTGCGCCAGGCGGTCGGGGCGTCGACCATCTTCAGCGCATACTGGCCGCTCAGACCGGGGGTGTTCTTCTCCTTGGAGGCGAGGGTCTCGGCTGTCGGCTGGAACGTGTACAGGAAGTCGGGCTCCGCAAAGTCGACTTCCTCGGCCGACTGCACCGTCTGCAGGTCCGTGCCGACCGGAAGTTCGAGGACTTCGACGCCCAGTTCGGCAAGGTTCTTGTAGAGCTTGGCTTTGGTGCGGGCCTTGAAGTGATCACCGGCGGCCGTATCCTTGAACTGCACGACGTAACGGCCGGGGACGGACTGCATGCGGACGCCGGCATCGGCGGGCATCATGGCGGACGTGTTCACAGCAGGGGGAGACCCGCAGCCCAGCAAAGTCAGCATGGCGGCCAGCGGAACGACGTGGCGCTGCAAGGAATTCCAGGCGGTAGAACGACCGTTTGTCATGCGTGACTCTCCCTTTCGCTCTTTATCGCCCGCATCAGGTCGTGTCTTGCTTACGGAAGGGTTAGCTTTTGGTAAACCCCAGGGTCACTTGCCCTGAGCCTGCCCGCGCCAAAGTGGTTGGCCTGTCGGGTCCTGGATCGTGCGTATGGCAGCACCCCTGATCCTTGGCGGGTCAGGGGTGCTTGGTGTGATCTAAAAAGTAACGGTCCGGACCTTTGTCGCCCTGCCGTTTGACCGGGACTTGGCCCGGGGACGCTTACCAGACGAAGTGGGCACCCAGGCCCCAGACCTGGCTCCAGGAGGCCCAGTTTTCAAGACGGTAGCTGGCATCGAGGTCCAGGACGTTTAAGACCCGGTAACGGCTGTTGATCCGCAGTTGGGGAGCGAAGTGGCCGTCGAGGCTGTAGATCGAGCCGCCTTCGATGACCAGTGAGGGCACCATCGGGCTAAAGCTGAGATCGAAGCCCAGGCCGAACTCCGGACCCTGCATGGCCGTCTGGACGCCGCCCGTGTGGCCCCGCCAGCCCGCCAGCGGCCAGATTCCCCACCAGTCAGTCCCAAACCGGTAGCGGGCGGTGCCGGCATACGTGTTGAACAGGCTGTCCTGGGTCCATTCTCCGCCGGCACTGAGGCCGCTGCCGGGCAGGCCGAAGGTGGCCTGGACACGGTAGCCCCAGCTGCCCTCGCGCTCAGTGAGGCTGGCCCCGGCATCGATGACGGGCAAGGCCTGTGCAGGTAGGACCACGGCAGTGAGCAGGCAAGTGGCGAGGAGGCCACGCAGGTGGGCAATGTGCATGACTAGGATTGGCTCCGGCGGATCGTCTCGATGGGGTCTAGGCTGGCGGCCCGGCGGGCGGGCACGACGCTGGCGGTGACGCAGATGGCCAGGGCTGCGGCGGCGACGAGGAGAAAGTCGATGGGCTGCATGAGGACGGGCAACTTTTCGATGTAGTAGACGTCATTGGGCAGGTTCATGGGAAAGCGGGCGAGGATCAGGGAGACGCCGTAACCGAGCAGGCAGCCGGCAACGACTCCCGTCCCGCCCACGCAGATGCCCTGCAGCATGAACAATCGGCGGATCTGCTGCTGGCTGGCCCCCATGGCCCGCATGATGCCGATGTCCGGCGTTTTTTCGACGACGATCATCACCAGGGTGTTGGCCATGCCGACGATGGCGATAAGGATCAAAAAGAGCATGACCAGGAAGATGACCCGCTTTTCCAGGGCCATCGCCGACATCAGACTCTTGTTGCTTTCCAGCCAGTTGCGGGTCTGAAAGGCGGGCCACTGGGCGGAGATCTGCCGGCCGATCTCCGGCGCCCGCATCGGATCGTCGAGGCGGACCGTCAGGCTCTGCACGTCCGTGCCCAGATCCAGCAGGACTTGGGCTGAGGGCAGATTGACGTAAGCGGCCCGCACGTCCAATTCATACAAGCCGGCCTGAAAGATGCCCGTCACCCGACAGGACAATTGATGATCGACCCCGGTGATCACCTGGATCGCATCGCCCACCCGCCAGCCCATCTTCTTGGCCAGTTCGACGCCCAGGACGATGTCGCCGACGGTGCCCTGCGAGAGCTTGCCGCGCAGCATGTAATCCTGGAAGGAATCCCCTTCGAGGGCGGGATCGATGCCAAACAGGAGGATGCCGGTCGTGCCGACCCCGTCCGTGATCAGGGCCTGGGTCTTGATCGCCGGAGTGGCCTGCCGGACGTGGGGGATCCGGGCCAGGTCGCTGCGCAGTGGCTCGATTTTGACCCGGTCGCTGAGGACCGGGGTCAGGCTGATGTGCGGGTTGGTGCCCAGGACCTTGGTGACCAGGTCGTTTTCGAAGCCGTTGGCCAGACTGAGGGCGACGATCTGGACCATCACGCCGAGAGCGACGGTACCGACCGAAAGGAGCGTCTGGCGCCACCGTTGGCGGAGTTGGCGCCAGGCGATAAACCGGGTGAACGGGGAAAGGAGGCCGTTCATCCGACAACCTGCCGATACGGGCATACCCAACGACCGCCGCAAGTCACGGTCGCGGCCAGCCGGGTCAAATCACCCATTGGCTGTCCGCATCCATCGACTCGTCCGGGGGCAGATCGTCGTATGTCGCCGCAAAGGGATCGGTGAGCAATTCGGGGTCGGTCAGCCCCGGCGGCGGCTCGGGGTCGTCGGGCGATCCTTTGAGGATCTGCTCCAGCTCCCAGCGGATCGCCTCGGTGTCCAGATTCAACTGATGCAGCAGGTGGGCGACCGAGCCCTCGTCCATCGCCAGCATGCCCAGCACCAGATGCCCCGTGCCGACTCGCCGGTGGCCGAGGCTGCGGGCCTCCTGCCAGGCCAGGGCCAGTGCCCGGTGCATGATGTTCGTGTAGTCCAGCAACGCCGTGATCGTCCCGGAACCCTGGCCGATCAGCCCGAAAATCTCCACCCGCAGCGTGCGCTCGTCGACACCGGCATGGACCAGCACCGCCCCGCCCGTCGTGTCCGGCATCTGGCAGATGCCCAGCAGCACCTGCTCCGTGCCAATGGAGCAGTGGCCTGCGTGGACCGTTTCCTCTTTGGCCAGGTCCAGCACCGCCGCCGCCCTCGGCGTCAGCAGCCTGGGGCTGAAATGGTCGGGCACGACCTCGGACTCTGCCGTCATCGGGGGGGCCGCATGGCTGCGGGTCATCGCTTCTTCGATGCGGGACACTGTCAGGCCGTATTCGCCAAGCAAACGCAGCCAGTCGCCATCGGCCTCGGCGGTGAGGGCGTGCAACAGGAAAGAGGAGTCTACGGCCGCATAGCCCTCGCTCTCGGCCGACCGCAAGGCCCGGTCGATGACCTGGGCCGTCACCGGTGCATAAGTGACCGCTTCCAATGATACGATCGTGTAACCCCGGCCGAGGCGCCGTTCCACGGCCGTGCGCATCCGGCGGACGTCGGCCCCGAGCAGGGCCAGGATCTTCGCCGTGCCGCTGCGGGACTCGCTGAGCAGGGCCAGTTGCAGGTGCTCCGGCTGCACATGGCTGAACTCGAGGCGCCGGGCTTCGGTGCGGGCACGCTCCATCACCCGGATCGCATCTTCAGTAAAGCGCTCAAACATCGTGGAACCTCGTGGAACCGAATTGGGCGCGCCACCGTCAAGGGGATATTGGGGCAAGATTGCGCCGATCTCGGCCTATTATAGCGCGAGGGGCGTCCGCGATCGGCATCCCAGCGGCTTCGGCGAAATCGGGCATCAGGCGGGGCGCCTGGCGGTTGCTGCGCATGTGGAGCGACGGCTATAATAGGGCCTCGCGAAAGGACTGACCTGCTTCTTATGGTCAAACGCTACCTCAGACTCGCGCTGCTTGCGGCGGCGGCCACCGCCACCGCCGGATGTCCCGGGCCGCAGCAGGGTGTCTATGTGTTGTTGTCGTCCACCGACATCAAGACGCTCGACCCCGTGCAGGTCCGCGTCACCGCAAACAACCCCTGGGGCCACCAGCTGGAGTACCGGTTCGCAGCCGACCGCGGCTTTGTCGACAACCGTGACTTGGGCGCCATCGCCACCTATTACGCCCCTTACACGGGCGGTGCCGACACCGTCCACGTCTCCGTCTTCGACCGTTTCGACGGCGTCACCGTCGCCCAGCAGGACGTGCAGGTCCTCGTCAACGGCGAGAGCCTCGTCAGTGTCGACACCGGCGGCAAGACCCTCGGCCCCTTCGACAATGGCACCGTGCGGATCAACCCCGTGCGAGGCTTTGGCCAGGCAGTCACCCTCGGCCAGGGCCGGATGCCCCAGATCTCGCCGGACGGCCGCTTCCTCGCTTTCGTCAAATACGTCGGCGACGGCACCAGCCAGGTCTTCGTCCGTGACCCTGCCGGTGGCGAGCGCAACATCACGAACCACCAGAGCTTCAACGTCGACCCCGCCTGGGCGCCGATCAATTCTTCCCGTCAGCTCGTGCTGGTCTTTTCGTCGGACCGCATCTCCACCGGCCAGGGCCAGTCCACCACCGGCCACTCGGATCATTACAACCTCTGGCGGACGAACGTCGACACCGGCGACCTGCGCCCCGTCACGTCGATCACCGCCAGTGCCAGGCAACCGTCATGGTCGCCCGACGGCCGTTTCATCGTCTTCAGCAGCAACCTGGACAACAACCTGCCCAAGGACTATTGGAACCTCTACCAGTCCGATGTCCAGACCGGCAAGCTCAACAAGTTGACCTTCGAAGCGTCGCCGACATACGGCTGCTACGAGCCGATCTTTTCGCCCAACGGCAGCCGGCTCGCCTACACCCGCAAGTATCTGCGCCCGTTGCTCAATCAGCAGTTGCCCCTCCAAAAGGTCTTTGTGTTGAACGTCGCGGCAGCCTCGCTCTTCCCCACGGCCCAATCGGGCCAGAAGAGCTTTGGCCAGTTTCTCATGAACCAGCAGGATCAGAGCCGGTCGGAGAGTGCCCCGAGTTGGAGCCCCGACGGCAACGAGCTGGCCTTTGTGCAGACGATCGGCAGCGAGTCTCGGGTGTTCCGCGTGAACGCCAATCCGCCGGGCTTCGGCTTCAACTACGACCAGATGGCCGAAGTCGGTGTCTCCAACGCCATCGAGGCTCGCTGGGCCCGCCAGAACTACATGGCCAACTACGCCGGCGGCGGCGGCGCCTATCAGACGACGCCGGGTCTGCCTTTCTAAGTCATCGACATTGACTGACCGCCCAATGCGAGCTGTTACGCTCACGTTGGGCGGTTTTGCGATGGGTGCCTGTGGCTGAGGCGGAATCCGGCATCCCGCATGGCACTAAGGTGCATTTGGCGCTGTCCAGGTGACGCTGCGAGGTCGGCCACAATCCCTTACAAAACGCAATCCGTTGAGGCACTGGGCGGCGTTGCGGCCGTGCCATACTGGCAATTCCCCACATTGAGAAGGATTGCCTGATGACCGATACCTGGAAGTCGCATGCTTACACCGGCAGCATCCTCATCTCGGCCCTGGCCGTGCGGGTGATGATGGGCCTCAGCCGGCCGGGTTTGGACATGCAGGCCTCGGTGATCGTGGGGGCGACGACCGTGTTGCTGCTCGCCCCGTTGTTCCACCGGCTCTTCTTCGAAAAGACCATGTTGGTCACCGGCCGCCAGCAGGCGGGGTACGTGATGATGACCTCGCTCGCCCTCGTCGGCTTTGGCTACGTCATCCTGGCCGGCTGATCCCCTCAGGCACGGCGTTGCCACGGACGGACCTAGCTGACCCGCCCCGGTTTGGGCACGGTGGACAAGCCCGGCAGTCGTTCGATCCCTATGCTGTTCAAGGACCCGATCCGCAGGCCAGACGGTGGCCGACGGCGAGAGGACGGACCGATGAACACCAAGCGGGTCATCCTCGTTGATGCCAACCCCGACCGGCGGGCCATCTGGCGGGCCCACATCCTGCAGATACCCTTCTGTCAGCTGCTGACGGACGTCGGCGACATGGGCGGGGCTGCGGCACTCGTCCGGGAGCTGCGGCCGGACTTCGTGCTCATCGGGCATGAGCTGCCGGACAGCGGCGGTATCCACCTGGCCCGACGCCTCTCCCAGGAAATGCCCGGCCTGCCGATCCTCGTGCTGGCCGCCGAAGCCCGCTGCGAAGACGTGCTGCAGGCCCTGCGGGCGGGTGTGCGGGACTTCCTGATCAAACCCTCCCCCCACGAGCTGCGGGCCGTATTGGCCCGACTGGCCCACGTGGCCCCCGCCGAGCCCGTCGGCGCCGGCCGGGTGATCACCGTCTTTTCGCCCAAGGGCGGCACCGGACAGACCAGCCTGGCTGCCAACATGGCGATCGGCCTGCACCAGGAAACCGGCCTCAAGGTTGCCGTGGTCGACCTCAACGGGCGGCACGGGCAGCTCGATTTGCAGTTGGACGTCTATCCGCCATGCAGCTGGCTCGAGGCCGCCGGCAAGGGCCTGCCGTGGGAGCAGGCCCTGCACCCGCACCGGAGCGGCATCACACTGGTCCTCGCTTCCCGCGGTGCCGAGTCGGTGCCGGCGGACGCCGTCCAGCACCTTTTGCAGACCCTGTGCCGCCGTTACGACTACGTCGTCATCGATGCAGACCACCGGGCCCATCCCGGCACGGGGCGAGTCCTGCAGGCCTCCGCCGCCGTGGTCGTCCCCATCCGTCTCGATTTGGGCGGACTGCGGGCCGCCCAGCTCGCCATGCAGATCGTGCAGGAGCAGCAGCTGCCGACCGAACGGTTGCGCCTGGTCACGCTGGGGGCCGGGTCACCCGCCGGGCTGACTGCGACGGCCGTCAGCGAGATCCTGAAGCACCCGATCGCCAACCGGTTGGCGGATGATCCGGTCGGTTCGTCGGCGGCCATCGATCGGGGCGTACCCTACGTGCTCGGCGATCCGGACGGCCCGTTGGCCGTCGGGGTGCGGCGGCTGGTCCGTGACCTGGCCGGCCTGACGCCGGTGGTGCCCCCCGCCGTCAGGGGCCTCCACGGTTTCAGGCTGTGGCT
>JACMPN010000469.1 GCA_014377495.1 Candidatus Sericytochromatia bacterium | reverse complement strand
CCTTCAAAGCGGCGATGCGGGACTGGCTGCAGACGTCTCGCTGAGCCGGGGGTTGTTCATTGAACTGTGGCGATCGCCCTGGCGACATGCAACCTCCGATTTACGACCAGTACACGGGATAGCGCCAAGGAGGTCACCATGAGCCGAGATGAAATCAAGCGTTTGACCCACATGGTCAGTACCGCCGGGTGAGCAGGCAAGCTCGACCCTGAGTCCCTGTCCCAGGTCCTGGGACAGTTGCAGCAAGTGCCGGATGCCCGGCTGCTGGTCGGTTTCGACCATGCAGACGATGCGGGTGTCTTTTTGTTGCGTCCGGATCTGGCCCTTGTCCAGACGGTCGACTTTTTTACCCCCATCGTCGACGACCCGTATTGGTTTGGCGCCATCGCTGCCGCCAATGCGCTGTCGGACGTCTATGCGATGGGCGGTATTCCAGTAACAGCCCTGAACATCGCCTGTTTCCCGGTCGATTGCCTGCCGCTCGACATGCTGGCCCAGATCCTCCTCGGCGCCCGGGACAAATGTGTCGAAGCGGGCGTGACCTTGCTGGGCGGCCACACGGTGGATGACCCGGAACCGAAGTTCGGCCTGGCGGTCACGGGAACTGTCGATCCCAACCGCATCCTGACCAATGCGGGCACCAAAGCCGGTGATTGCCTGATTTTGACCAAGCCGATCGGCACCGGCATCCTGACGACGGCCCTGACGCGCGATCGGATCAGCCTGGCCGACGTGCCGACGTTGCTCCCGTCGATGGCTTTGCTCAACGCCTCGGCCGCATTGGTGGCCCTTGCCCACGGGGCTCATGGGGCAACGGACGTGACGGGTTTCGGGTTATTGGGCCATCTGCGGGAAATGGTCAGGGCGAGCGGGGTCGGGGCGACGATCCGCATGTCGGCAGTGCCGGTGTTCGAAACCGTCGTCACTCTGGCTGCGGAGGGCGTCGTGCCCAGCGGGACCAAGCGTAATCTGGCCTTCGTCCGGCCGCTGTTGGATGTGTCGCCCGCCGTGACCGAAGTGCAATTGCAGGTCCTCGCCGATGCCCAGACCTCCGGAGGTCTGCTGATGGCCGTGCCGGCGGATCAGGCAGCGGCTGCTTTGGCTGCCTGCCTCGCCGCAGGCCTGACAGCGGCGATCATCGGCGACTGCGGCGGTGAACCGCGCCTGACCATCCGTCCCTGACGCTGTCAATAGCAGCAATCGCCCGCAATCTCGGTATTTGTGACGGATGCCGCCGTGTCGTGGCCGTGATCATCGGCTAAACTGACCGAGCGGTTGGTTTATCCACAAGACCGCTGCCGTGGTGTGAAACCGCAATCATCAAGGAGGCAACGATATGAATTTACTGAGCCAGGCTGGCGTGGAGTTTTTGATGCGGTGGGGCCATTTCATGGCCGGCATCACCTGGATTGGATTGCTTTACTATTTCAACTTCGTGCAGGGCGCCTTCTTTGCCGAAGCCTCTGCCGGGACGAAGAATGAAGCCACCGTCAAGCTGGTTCCCCGGGCCCTCTGGTGGTTCCGCTACGCCGCTTTGTTAACCTGGTTGACGGGTGTCGTCATCCTCTTGCTGTATCCGGCCAACTACGGTGGCGGCAGCCATGCCATCTACACCACAGAAAAGGGGACGACGATCCTCGTTGGTTCCCTGCTCGGCACGATTATGATGCTCAACGTGTGGGGCATCATCTGGCGCAAACAGAAAGTCATCATCGCCTCGACGGCGAGCGTCCTCGCCGGTGGCGAGGCCAATCCGGCTGCTGCGTCGGCAGGCCGTCGGGCCTTGCTGGCATCTCGGACCAATGTGGTGATGTCCATTCCCATGTTGTTCAGCATGGCAGGTGCGAGTCACTTCGCCTGGGCGCCCAGCAAGACGGGCGGCAGCCTCGGCCTTTTCTGGCTGCTGATCCTGGCCATTGTGGCCGTCTTGGAATACAACGCCATCGCGGGCGACAAGGGCATCACGACGAAGTTCCTCGACAAGCACAAAGATGCCATCACGGCGGGCTTTGTCGTCACGGCGCTCATCTACGCCATTGCCATGTTCACGACGCACTCGCCGGTCTAAACCGCCGACGAGCCCAAAGAGCCTCGGCAGGTCGGACCTGCCGGGGCTCTTTGGGTGTCTGGCTGACGCCTTACATCATCCGGCTCTCGGCAGCCGACCAGCCGATGTTACCCATCACGGCCGCCACGTACTTTGCCCGCTCGGTCGGCTTGTAGTCGACCGTCCAGGCATGCTCCCAGGCGTCGACGACGAGGATCGGCCGATAGCCGGCGATGTGGCCCTCATCGTGCAGGGTGATCCAGTGGTTGCTCAGACGACGGCTCGTCGGATCCTGGTAGAGGATCGCCCAGCCCACGCCCCGCATGTCCAGGATGGCCCGGAACTCCCGCTCCCAAGTGGCGACGGCGCCGAAGTCCGCCTCGATCGCCCGGGCCAGCTTTGAGCCTGACGGCACGCTGCCGCCGTCCGCTTTCAGATTTCCGAAGAATAATTCATGCAACACCATCCCGTTTTGCTCAAAGCCGAGATGGCGCTGCAATTCGGAGAACTCCGGCGCAGGCTTGGCGGCGTCGACGGTTTCACGCAGTTCGCCGAGTTTTTCGTTGAGCAGGTTAGTGTTTTTAACATATCCCTCATAGAGGGCGTAGTGCTCGGCCATTTGGGTTTCTGACAGGCCTTTCAGGCCGATGAATGTAAACGGTTGCGCCTGATAGCGAAAAAGTGTTGTCGGCATCGGGGTATCCTCTCTGATTGGGAGCTGGTCTCCGGCTCCATTATGCCCGATTGTAACTAAAAGTAACCAAGAAATGTAAATTACCCCTAGTATCCCGCGCTGTCGCCGGCCCCCTTGTGTCCGTGCCGGGGCCGTTCGGGGGCGAGTTCCGCCTCTGCGGCGTCCAGGGCGGCTTCGATGCCGGGTTCATTCATATCGATGGCCTGGCCCGGTTGATCAGGCAGGCGCATCCGCCCGAGCCGTTCCAGCCGGGGCGACTTTTTGACGTGGGTCAGCCCGGGGCTGGTGGCCTCCTCCCAGGAGAGGGGGTGGATGGGAAAGGGTTTTTTGGCGTTGTCATCTTCCGGATTGGACATGGCTGCGTCCTCCGCCGCCAGTATCCCCGCACCCGACCGGATCGCCGAGAACCTCTGGCAACGGGCGAACGATGGTCACAGGCCAATTTCAGTGCCAGCCCGGCAGGGAATCCGGAGCGCTGTATACTGAGCTAGGAAAGTCGGCAGATGTACGGCCCGTAAGCGCAATGCGTGTTGCGGTGCGGACTTTGTGTCGAACTTCTCTGAAGAGGCAGCAGCAGCATCGATGACGAACATCTTCCAGGACGAATTTTCATGGCGAAGTTTTTACTCGCTCATGGGAGTTGTTTCGTTGGGACAGTTCATCGCTGAGCAATTCCGGATCAATGCCCACCCCATGCTAGGCTCCCGGGTCTACGGGGCGTCGGTGGCGACCAACCAGAGACTGCCGTTTCTCCTACTGATCGAGTTGGCCATTTTTGTGCCGCTGTATCTCCACGCCTTTTGCGGTCTGTGTCGCGTCGCCAAAAACCTTTCCAACCTCACGCAGGCCCTGTACGCCCTGAACGGGATGTACAGCCTGCAGCGGTGGACCGGTGTGATCGTCCTGATCTTCGTCACCGTGCACCTGTGGCAGTGTCGCTTCGGGCTCGGCTGGCGGTTCCAGGACGAGCACAACGGGCTCGTCCTGCCGGTCTGGCTGGGGGTGGGCGTGGTGAGTGTCCTGGCGACCATGTTCCACTTCGCCAACGTCCGGTGGAATTTTCGCATCAACCGGGGCATCACGGTGGGACAGCGGGCGCAGTTGATCTCCAGCTATGTATGGACCGGCGCAGGCCTGGCCCTCAGCCTCTTTGGGCTGGGCAGCCTGCGTGGGTTCTTGAGTTAAAGCCGAAAGCGAGTCCCTTGTCATGGCAGCAACGCCCAGAATCATCGTCGTCGGCGGCGGCCTCGCCGGTCTGATGGCCACCATCAAAGTGGCCGAAGCCGGCGTCCCCGTTGATCTGTTTAGCCTGGTGCCCGTCAAACGGTCCCATTCCGTCTGCGCCCAGGGAGGCATCAACGGGGCCGTCAACACTAAGGGCGAGGGCGACAGCCCGTGGGAACATTTCGACGACTCCATCTACGGGGGGGACTTCCTCGCCAACCAGCCGCCCGTCAAGGCGATGTGTGACGCCGCCCCCGGCATCATTTATCTGCTGGACCGGATGGGCGTCACCTTCAACCGCACCCCCGAAGGACTCCTCGATTTTCGTCGTTTCGGCGGCACCAAGCATCACCGGACCGCCTTTGCCGGCGCCACCACGGGCCAGCAGTTGCTCTACGCCCTGGACGAGCAGGTCCGCCGCCACGAGGCCGACCACAAGGTGACCAAATACGAGACGTGGGACATGATGTCCCCCGTCCTGGACGACGAAGGCCGCTGCGTCGGCATCATCGCCCAGGAATTGAACAGCATGGAGATCCGGGAGTCCCGGGCCGATGCGGTGATCATGGCGACCGGCGGCAACGGCCTCGTCTTTGGGCGGTCCACCCTCAGTCAGATCTGCCACGGGTCGGCGGCGGCCAGTGCCTATCAGCACGGCGTCAAATACGCCAACGGTGAGTTCATCCAGGTGCACCCCACGGCGATCCCCGGTGAAGATAAGCTGCGCCTGATGAGCGAGTCTGCCCGCGGTGAGGGCGGTCGGGTGTGGGTGCCCAAAGACGGCAAACCCTGGTATTTCCTCGAAGAAATGTACCCCGCCTATGGCAACCTCGTGCCCCGTGACATTGCCACCCGGGCGATCTTCAAGGTCGTCACCGAGATGGGCTTGGGCGTCGATGGCAAGCGGCAGGTCTATCTGGACGTCTCGCACATGCCGACCGAGGTGCTGAACAAAAAGCTCGGCGGCATTCTGGAGATTTATGAGAAGTTCGTCGGCGAGGGCCCGCGCAAGGGTCCGATGCGGATCTTCCCGGCCGTGCACTATTCGATGGGCGGCCTGTGGGTCGACTTCGATCAGATGACGAACATCCCCGGCCTGTTTGCCGTCGGTGAGTGCGAGTACCAGTATCATGGCGCCAACCGCCTCGGTGCGAACTCGCTGCTGTCGACGATCTACTCGGGCATGGTCGCCGGCCCCAATGCCGTCCGCTGGTCCAAGAACCAGAAGAACGCCGCCAGCGAAGTGTCGGCGAACGTCTTCAACCGGGAGAAGTCTGCGCAGGAAACACTGATGCAGACCATCTACGGGATGAAGGGGACCGAAAACCCCCATGTCATCCACGAGGAGATGGGCAACTCGATGACGGACAACGTCACCGTCGTCCGCCACAACACCCGCATCCAGACGACGATCGACACACTGCACGACCTCAAGGCCCGCTGGCACAAGATCGGCATCGACGACTCCAGCACCTGGTCCAACCGTCAGGCGATCTTCACCCGGCACCTGAAGAACATGTTGGACCTCGCCCAGGTGATCGCCGTCGGGGCGCTGATGCGGGACGAGTCCCGAGGGGCGCATTACAAGCCGGACTTCCCGGAACGCAACGACGAGCAGTTCCTGAAGACCACCATCGCCAATTACACGCCCGATGGTCCCAAAATCAGCTATGAAGCAGTCGACACGTCGCTGATCGTGCCGCGGACCCGCAACTACGATGTCGAAAAGAAGGTGAGCTAGACCATGGCAGAAACGACCGTTCGCTTCCGCATCAAACGCCAGGACAACGGGGCCGCAGCGGCCCGCTGGGAAGACTTCGTCCTCCCTTACCGGTCCGGCATGAACGTCATCTCCGCCCTGATGGCCATCCAACGCAATCCGACCACCACCGACGGGGTCAAGACGACGCCGCCCGTGTGGGAAGCCTCCTGCCTCGAAGAGGTTTGCGGTTCCTGCACGATGCTCGTCAACGGTCAGGCCCGACAGGCCTGCACGGCCCTGATCGACAACCTCGAACAGCCGATCAGCCTGGAGCCGATGACCAAGTTCCCGCTCGTGCGGGACCTGATCGTCAACCGGACGAAGATGTTCGACAACCTCAAGAAGGTGAAGGCCTGGGTGCCCGTCGACGGCACCTATGATCTCGGACCGGGGCCCCGCATCTCCCAGGAAAAACAGGAAGAGATGTACCCGCTCTCCCGCTGCATGACCTGCGGCGTCTGCCTGGAAGTCTGTCCGCAGTTCGGCCCGCAAAGCGACTTTATGGGGGCCCAGATCATCAACGCCGTCCGGCTGTTCAACGCCCATCCCACGGGTGCCCTGAACGCCGACGAACGGTTGGAGGCGATCACCGGCGCCGGCGGCATCCAGGACTGCGGCAATGCCCAGAACTGCGTGCGCTCCTGCCCGAAGGACATACCGCTTACGGCGAGTATCGCCGAGGTCAACCGCCAGGCGACCAAGTACATGTTCAAACGGATGCTCCGCCGCTAGATCGGTTCTTCACCAAAAGACGGGCCCAGGTCTTGCGACCTGGGCCCGTCTTTTGGTACCGCTGACGCCAATGCCCTACTTGGCCGATTCGACAGGCAGCGGCACGGCGATCGCCGCTGCGCCTTCCTTGACGTCGTCGGACGGGTTGACGATGACAGACTCGCCACCGGTCAGGCCATCCAGGATCTCGACTTCGGTGCCCGTGTCCCGGCCCAGCTTCACCTGCTGGAAGTGGATTTTGCCGCTGGCCCCCACGACGGCCACCTGCACCCCGGTCTTGCCGGTGATCAGCGTGTTGCCGGGGATCATCAGGGTCGGCAGGGCCGCTTTGGCCTCCAACCGGACCTGGCCGTACATGCCCGGCAGGACAGCGTGGTTGGCGTTATCCAACTGGACCTGGGCCAGCAGCGTGCGTGAGGCCGGATCCAGAGCACCGGCCGTCCGGGCGACGACACCCCTCGCTGGCGTGCCAATCTCCCGGATTGTCACCTGGGCAGGCTGACCGGCATAGATACTGTTGGCAAATGTCTGTGGTACCCGGATGTCGATGCGCAGGCGGGCGGTTTCGGAGAGTTTGAACAGACTGCCCGTCGTCCCGGCCGTCCCGGCGGTGATCAAGGCCCCGATGTCGAGGCCCCGGGCCGTGATCGTCCCGGCAAATGGCGCCGTCACCCGCTCGAACGCCTGCAGGGTCTCCATCCGCTGCGTGTTGGTCCGGGCTGCCCGGACATTGGCTTCGCCGGCGGTGAGGGCGGCCTGCTTGGCCGTGTAGGCGGCCTGTTTCTCGTCCACCTCCTGCCGGGCGACGTCGCCGCTCTTGCTCAGAGCCTGCCAACGCTGCAGCGTGGTCCGGGCCAAGCCCAAGTCGGATTTAACCTGCAGGAGGTTGGCCTGTGACTGGGCCAGATTGGCCTGGGCCTGGCCGAGCTCTCGATCGAGTTCCGGCGACTCGATCTCAGCGAGCAGCTGTCCCGCCCGCACACGGTCTCCGATGTCCACCAGACGCCGCTTCAGATAGCCGTTCGTTCGGGCATAGATCGCCGTCTCCTGATAGGGCCGGATCTCGCCGGGCAGGACGAGCGTGTCGCTCGCCAATCCGGCATGGGGCTGGACGACGTTGACGGTGACGGCGTCGTGGCGGGCATGGTGCTGCGCCTGCGCCAGCTCCGCCTGACGATGCCAGCGGGGGACGAGACCGATGACGAGCAGGCCGGACATGCCGACCGCCACAGCCAGGGCCACCCGCCAGAAGCCGGCATGACTGGCTGGCGGTTTGGGTGGGCTCACGTGGTCGTTTTCAGGGGTCGGCATGGCAATCTCTTCTCCGGAGCGGATCATACGAGCGCCTTGTCGGCGTCTTGCGGGAACAGGTAAGGGTCGTCATTGTGGACGGGGGGGTTGCGCTGCCGCAGGGCGGCATAGATGACCGGCACGACGAACAGGGTGGCGAAGGTCGCACAGATCAGCCCGCCGATGACGGCCCGGCCCAACGGCGCATTTTGCTCGGCCCCTTCACCCCAGCCCAACGCCATCGGCAACATCCCGATGACCATGGCCAGGGCCGTCATCATCACGGGGCGCAACCGGGTGGTCCCTGCCGCCAGTGCCGCCACCGGGGCGCTGTCGCCCAAGGCCTGCTGGTCCTTGGCAAAGCTGACGACGAGGATGCTGTTCGCCGTCGCCACTCCCACGCTCATGATCGCCCCCATCAGGGCCGGGACGCTGAGGGTCGTCTGGGTGACGAAGAGCATCCAGAGAATGCCGGCCAGGGCGCCGGGCAGGGCCATCATGATGATGAACGGGTCCAGCCACGACTGGAAGTTGACGACCATGAGGGCATAGACGAGGACGATGGCAACGCACAGGCCCAGACCCAAACCCAGGAACGAGGCGTTCATGCTCTGCACCTGGCCTCGCATCGTGATGGTGGCGCCCGGCGGCAGTTTGGCTTCGAAAGGTTTGAGCACCGTCTGGATGTCGGCAGCGACGCCGCCGAGGTCCCGGTCCTGCACGTTGGCGTAGATGTCGAAGACGGGCTGCACATTGTAGTGGCTGACCAGGGCCACCGAGCTGCGGCGCTCCAGTGTGGCCAGATTGCCCAGCTGCTGGGGCACGACCAGGCCCGTCGTCGCCACAGGCAACTGCTGCAGGCTGGCGATGGAGTCGATCCGCCGCTGCGGCGTCTGGACAGCCACGGCATAATTGACCCCGTTCTTCGGATTTAACCAATAGTTGGGCGCCGCCTGGCCGCTGGAGCTCAAGGCGATCAGCAGATTGTTGGCTATGTCCCGCTGGGTGACGCCGATCTGGCTGGCTCTGGCCCGGTCCACGGTGAGGAACAGCTCCGGTGACGAGACGATCTGGTGCAGATGCACGTCGGCCGCCCCGGATACCTTGGCAATCTGTTCGGTGATGGCTTTGGCGATCGGATAGGTCAACAGTTGGTTCCGGCCGACCACCTGGATGTCGATCGGCGCCGGCAGGCCGAAGTTCAGGATCTGACTGACGATGTCCGAGGCCTGGAAGAAAAAGGTCAGCTGGGGAAACTCCGCCTTCAGGCTGCGCCGCAGGGCTTTGACATACTGCCAGGTCGGTTTGTGGCCTTCTTTCAGGGAGACGAGGATCTCGCCGTCGGCAGGTCCGACGGTGCCGCTGTCGCTGAACGCCAGATTCACCCCCCCGGCCGGCAGGCCAATGTTGTCCAGGATCAGGCCCAACTCCTCGGTGGGGACAGCGTTGCGGATGGCGGCCTCGACGGCCCCGAAGATACGCTCGGTCTGCTCCACACGGGTCCCGGCCGGGGCTCTGACGTGCAGCCGGAACTCGCCGGCGTCCACCTGCGGAAAAAAGTCCCGCCCGATCAACGGCACCAGCAGGAAGCTGACGCTGCAGACGACAGCGAAGAACCCCACGGCGCTGCGGCGGTGATCCAGGCACCAGATCAGTGCCTTTTCATAGCCGCCGAGCAGCCGTCCGAACCAAGCCATGAACCCGAGGTGGATGCCGGTGAAGATCCCGGGGCGCCCCGTCCGCTCGGTCGTTTCCGTATGACGGGTCTCGTGCTTCATCAGGCTCTGGACCATGACGGGCACCAGGGTCCGGGAGAGGGCGTAGGAGGCCAGCATGGAGATGACGACCGACATGGCCATCGGACTGAAGAGCGACTTGGCCGAGCCGGTCAGGAAGAAGACGGGCACGAACACGATGCAGATCGACAGCGTGGACACGAGTGCCGGTGTGGCGATCTGCTCGGCGCCGTGCAGGATGGCCAGCGTCAATGGCTTGCCCAATGCCTGGTTGCGGTGGATGTTCTCGATGGTCACCGTCGCATCGTCGACGAGGATGCCGACGGCCAGGGCCAGCCCACCCAGCGTCATCACGTTCAGGGTCTGCCCCATGGCGCTGAGGCCCAGGATGGCGCAGAGGATCGACAAGGGGATGGAGACGGCCACGATCAGGGTGCTGCGCCAGCTGCCCAGGAAGAGGAGGATCATTGCCGCCGTTAGACAAGCGGCGATCAGCGCTTCGTGGATGACGCCAGTGACGGCCGCCCGGACGAAGCGCGACTGGTCGAAAAGGGTTTTCAGTGCCATCGACGGCGGCAGGGTGGCCCGCACCCGGGGCAGAGCCGCCTTGATCCGGGCGACGACGTCCAGGGTGGAAGCACCGCCACTCTTCAGCACGGTCAGCAGGGTGCCGCGACGCCCGTCCTGACGGACGATGTTGCCCTGCACGGCGAATCCGTCCCGCACTTGGGCGACGTCCCGGATGGTGACGACGGCGCCGTTCACTGTCCTGATCGGCAGGTCGTTCAGGGCCTCGACAGCTTCGGGACTGCTGTTCAGCCGGATGCTGTATTCCCGGTCGCCCATTTTGGCCGTACCGGCCGGCAGGATCAGGTTTTGGGCGTTGACGGCCCCTGAGACCTCCGTGGCAGTGACACCTTTGGCCAGCATCGCTTCAGGATCGAGATCGACCATGATCATGCGGGCTTTGCCCCCGTAGGGCAAGGGGATGGAGGCACCCTGGACAGTGGCCAGCTGGGTGCGGACGAAGTTCAGCCCGAAGTCATAGAGGGCGGATTCGGACAATTGGGGACTGCTGGCGGCCAACTGTAAAATCGGCACGCTGGAGGCGCTGTAGCGGATGATCAGCGGGGCCGTGATCCCCGGCGGCAGGATGCGCAAAATCGTCTGCGAGACGGAGGTCAGCTGGGCCACGGCCGCTTCAACCCGGGCGCCGGGCTGGAAGAAGATCTTGATGACGCTGACGCCGTTCATGGACTGGGATTCCATGTGCTCGATGTCGTTGACGGTGGTCGTGAAGGCCCGCTCGCTGACGGTGACGATGCGCTTTTCCATCTCTTCCGGGGCGACGCCGTTATAGGACCAGATGACGCTGACGACAGGGATGTCGATCTCCGGGAAGATGTCCGTGGACATGCGGGTGATGGTCAGCCCGCCGGCAAGGACGATCAGCAGGGCCATGACGATAAAGGTGTAGGGCCGTCTTAGGGCCAGGCGAACGATCCACATGGCTTACTCGGCTCTTCCGGGTCTGGTGGTTTGTGGCAGGGTGACTATCATGATTCCAACCCCGTCAGACCGGCAGCCCGCTGCAGGTCGGCGACGGCCAGGGCGTAGGCACTGAGGCTGCGGGTCAGGTCGGCCTCGGCGGCAGCCAGGAGGGCCTGGGCATCACTTTCTTCAATGATTGAACCGACGCCGGCCCTGTAACGGCTCTCCGCCTGGCGGTGGTTCTCCTGGGCACTGCGCAGGGCTTCTTTGTCCGCGGCCAGGCGCGCTTTGGTCCCGGCCAGGGAGATGTACGCCCGGTCGACTCCCAGGGCCACCTGTTGGCGGGCCTGCTCCAAGTCGTAGCCGGCGGCCCGCTCCGATTCGGATGCGGCCTCCTGCTGTCTGGAAAGGGCAAAGCCGTTGAAAACCGGCATCCCGACGGTGACACCGGCCTGCCAGGTCGGTCCGTAGTCGGTGTCCCGGACCCGGGCGCCCCCACTGGCGTCGAGATTGACGTCGGGCCAGTACGCCCGTTCGGCAGTGAGACTGGCGGCATGGATGGTGGCCAACTGGGCTTTGCCGGCCAGGATCGTCGGGTGGCTATTCATCGCGCTGGTGGTGATGTCGGAGGCGGACGCCCGGGTCAGGGCGGCGGCCTCCGGAAAGAATGGCTCACCGTCGACGGACTGCCCGCCACTGGCCGTTTCCAGGCTGCGACGGGCCTGGTCGATGGCCAGACGGGCAGTGACGAGCGCGGCTTTGGCCCGGGCCACGGCCACCTCGGCCCGGGTGACGTCGATGCGGGACCGGACGCCGGCTTTGAAAAAGTGGTTCGCCTGGTCGAGCAGGCGTTGGGCCTTGCGCACCTGTTCCACATGGGAGGCGGCCACACCACGGGCCTCCGCCCACTGCAGATAAGCCAGCCGCACCCCGTAGGCAACGTCGATGGCCCGCAGCCGGGCCTGCTGGGTCAATGTCTCCAGGTTCGCTGTGGCCGCATCCACCTGGGCGTCGGTCTTGCCGAAGTTCCACACGAGCTGGCGCAGTGCCAAGCCCGCTGAGCTGCTGTTGACCTGGGGCGAGCTGATCGTCGCTGGAAACACCCCGGCCGACCGGACATAGCCGGCATTGGCGGCCACCTGGGGCCAATAGGCGGCAGAGGCGACCCCGACCCGGGCCCGCTGGGCGAGCACGGCTGCCTGGCTCGACTTCACCGATGGCACCTGTTCGAGCGAGCGTTTGACCAAGCCATCCATGGCGACTGGCGCCGCAATGGCCGGGCGGATGCCCAGCAGGCCGGCACAGGCCAAAGCACCGATGACACTGCTCAGCAACCGGTGGGGCAGTCGGGGTATCCGCACGGACGGTTCCTCGCAGGGGCTACGTTGGGTGTTGGATCAGCGGGAACTGCCGCCCCAGGGCTGTGAAACCAGGTCGCGACGTCAGGAGGTCGGGTGAACGTGGACCATGTCACCGAAATTACTCTGCAATCCCGGGAAAGTCAAACGGTTGTTTGAGTGTTTGACCTAAGGCGGCGGATTGTCTATCCTGAAGGTCATGGAACAAGAAGGCATCCACCTGTCACGCGTCAAGCTTTTTGCGGCACTCTCCGATGCCACCCGGCTGCGGATCGTGGACGTGCTGCGTCACCGTGACGGCTTGAGCAGTTCAGAGATTGCCGAACTGCTCGGCGTGAGTCTGGCCCTGCATTGTCATCACGCCAAAATCCTCAGCGAGGCCGGGATCATCACCAAACGCAAAGAGGGACAGACCTCCTATCTGTCCCTCAACCAGGATTTCCTGACCAGCCAATTGAGCGGCCTTTTGTAGAAAAAGCCGGACCTGCCAAGCCTTAATCGACAGGGTTGTGCCTGGCTTACGCCGCCAGACGTGTCGTGGTCACCCCCAGCACCTTTAACGCCGCATTGCTGAAGTCGACGAGGTCGCCGGGCTGGCGACTGGTGATCCAGTTCCGATCGATGACGACGGGCTCGTCTTTCACGTTCGCCCCCATCTGGGCAAGATCGTCCTGGATCGTCTTCCATGCGGTCAACGTCCGTCCTCGGACGAGGTGGGCGGCCACCAGCAGTTGCGGGCCGTGACAGACGGCGGCGATGGGGCGATGCGTCTGTTCGAAGGCTTTGACAAAATCCACGAAGCGTTTGTCCGCCCTCAGGGCATCGGGTGAATGACCACCGGGGATGAGGAGCAGGTCGTAGTCCTGTGGCCTGACATCGTCGATGCCCAAGTCTGCCATCACGGCCGCCCGGCCCTTATCGCCGTGCAGGACATCACCTGCCTTGGGGCCGATGACGTCGACGTGGACACCTGCGTCACGGAGACGGTCGACGGGAATCTGATACTCCGACTCCTCGAAACCGGGACCCAGAAGACAGACGACTTTTTTCGAACTGGCCATGTGTCGAAACCTTTCCGTCAGGGCGGTCGTGCGCCGGACACAGTCAGCCGTCTGACGGTGTGTGACGCCCGGGAATCTTGGATCCGGGGCAAAGCCGGATGCGGTTTCAGGTTAAGCCAATCGGACTGCGATCGGGAGGACGGACTTCACCAAGGTTCGGCGCGACGCCGACGGACCCCCGCTTTCCCGGCCCATGAAAAAAGCCGCCCCGAAGGGCGGCTGAAACGAGGCAACCCGATCGACCGGAGCGGTTAGCGTTTGCCGGCCAACACGGTGAAGGGCATCGTGTTCTGGGCCATGACCTGCTTGATGGCATCGGCCTGGGCAGGGGCCGCTTTGCCGATGAGCAGGTAAGCGTCGTTGAGTGAGCCGATGGCCTTGGCGCCGTTGCCTTTGCTCCAAGCCTTCCAGATCGTCGGCAGCGGTAGAGCCACGGTGTCTTTACCATCGCCATGGGTGTCGAACAGGTCCCAGCAGGCCGCACCGACCCGCCATTCGTTTTCCTGGCCTTCGCAGACGTCGGCCGGGACGGTCTCGTAGCGGAGTGGGGCCCGCCGGGGAACCATAAACTCGAACTTGGCGTCGTCGTCGGCAGGATCGATGCTGATTACGGCCGAGATGAAGCTAGCTACGCCTTCCGACCAGGCGATGGTCGGATCGTAGCAGCGATCGATGTAGTGCTGACCGCCGCCGAAGCGCATGTTGAAGGCCTGGTCACTCAGGGCGTGGCCCAGTTCGTGGCCGTTGACGTCCCACTGATGGGCGCCGGTGAGGTTCAGCGAATTGCCCTGATAGTAGTCGCCGCTGCCGGGCCACGTCGTCCGGATGGACGTCTTCCACCAGTCTAGGCCGACGCCATAGCCCTGCAGCTTGTTCTCGGCCTGGACGAACAGCATGTGGATCCAGGCGGCCTGACCGTTGGCACTGCCCTTTTCGGGGGTGACCACGCCGAGATCACCGCCGCCGGTGATCGGCAGGGTCCAGGCGTATGAGCCGCTCTTGCCGGTCAGGGACCAGTGATTGTTGGCCAGGGTGAAGACGATCTTCCCGGCATCCGCCGGGACGTCAAAGGAGCCGTCGGCGCCCGTCAGCTTGGTTCCGGACGCGCCGCCGTTTTGTACATCGTAGGAGACACGGGCCAGCGGCTTGACGACGCCCTTGGGGTCAAAGGCGTGCAGCTTGCCAGTTGCCCGGTCGCCCCGGCTCCGCACGGCCTGCTTGGCCACGAGCCGGAACTCCAGCATGTCACCGACTTTCTGGCCTTCAGTCTGCAGCGCGGCGCCCACCTGGGCGCGGTTCGCCGCCGGCGGGGCGATGTCCCGGTCGTCCGTCTGGACCATGGAGACGGCGTTCGCTGCCGTTGTCGGCAGGCCGGCACCACCCGCGGCGCTCCCGGAAACCACCGGGGCAAGGGCGCAGGCTGACGTGGTCGCAAACAGGGTCAACAACAGGATCCAGGACGAATGACGCATGGGGCCTCCGGGGCTCAAACAGAACGCACAAGGTTAGCGTGAGATTAAGAACAGTATAACAAGCGTGAGATTGGTCTGATAAGGGGCCAGAGGTTTTGCGTTTGGGGACGCGCACGCCTGGACGGGTCTTGGGGAAACGGTTTCAGGGTGTCGTTGGCCGTGATGAGGCAGCACAAGAGGCTCTCCGGCATGCAAGCGAAGAGCGGAATGGCAGTGTGTGGCGGCGAAACGGGATCCGGGATCGTACGGAACCCGGGTCATGGGGCACGGGCCAAGGGGCACGGGCCATGGCCTCGCTCTTGGTGGCCCTGAACAGGCACAGGGTTGCAAACAAGTCCCGCCGGATGTCCAGCAGCGTGCGCTGCGGCTTGGCCGGATCCAGCTTCAGATG
>JACMPN010000468.1 GCA_014377495.1 Candidatus Sericytochromatia bacterium | reverse complement strand
TGGCTGTCGCCTCAGGCCGTCATGCTGGGCTGGCCCAAGGCCCCCAACTCCCGCTGCAGGATGTCGATCTCGCCGGACAGTTCCTCGAACTGCGGCATCGCCCGCTCGGTCAGGCCGAAACGGCCGGTGTTTTCGAGGCGCCGGGCCAAGACCATCGCCCGGGGTGCGGCAAAGCTGAGTAGGGAGTCGATCAGCCGGTTCGCCAGGCTGGCGACGATCGGGGCATGATCCTTGGTGATGGCGTTGTGCATGTCATGGCGCATCACCAGCCAATCGGAGGTGAAGGCGACCATCATCTCGTCGAGCAGGGACTGATCGTTGTCGAGCAGGTGCCAGAGCTCGGCGGCATCAAGGACGGGCGGCTCGTCCGGCACGCCACGCTCGGTCGTCGCCCCGGGGATCGCCCACCGTTCCAGCATGGCCACCAGCGTCTGCTTGGTGATCGGCTTGGCCAAAAAGTCGTCCATGCCCACGGCCCAGCACTTTTCGCGATCTTCGGGCAGGCAATGGGCCGTCATCGCCACGATCACCGGCGACTGGGCGATCGTCGGATCCTGACGGATGGCCATGGTGGCCGCATACCCGTCCATCTCGGGCATCTCCACGTCCATGAGGACGAGGTCGTAAACGGCCTGGCCGACCATGGCCACGGCCTCTTTGCCGTCGGCACCGACCTCGACTTGGCAGCCGAGCTTGCCGAGGATCCGGGCCGTCACCGTCCTGGTGACGGAGTTGTCATCGACGACGAGGACCCGGGGACGCAGGCCCCGCTGCGGCCAGCTCACCTCTTCCGTCATGGGCTGTGTCGCGGCGCCGGGTTTGGCCAGATTGACCTTGTAGCCCATGCCCCGCACGGACTTGATCTTCAACGGACAGTTGACATGATCGAAGACCCGGCGGCGCAGGCGACTCAGGTGCACATCCACGGCCCGCTCGGAGCCGTCGAAGGCATCGCCCCAGGCGATCTCGATCATCGCTTCGCGGGTGACGATCCGGCCCACGTTGTGCAGCAGCAACCCCACGAGCAGGACATCACGCCGCGTCAGGGTGATTTCATCCGCCCCGATCCACAAGGCACAACGGGTGCGGCTGAAACGCAGGTTGCCGAAACGCAACTCGCCGTCGATTTCTTCTTGTTGCAACATACTGGGGCCTCACGGCATGACAGGGACTGCCCTTATCATGAAATAAGCCTCACACGATTTGTGCGGTATAGATCACGCGCCGTCCCACTTTTATGTGATTGTGATGAAGAATTCCCCCAATCAGCGACATCCAGCCCCTGTCCGGAAGGGCGTCTTTTGACCCAGTCCGCCGCCAGGTCGGCGACATCCAGGAACGCCTGCCATGCCCAAACCACCTGCCCTCGTCATCGGTCCCGACCTGCCCGCCCTCGCCGCCCGCTGGCGGCGCGACGCCACAGCATGGGCGGTCGGCCGATCCTGGCCGCCACGCGCCCTGCTGCTCATGTACGTCGCCTCCGCCGGATACCGCCGCTTGGGCGATCGTGAGGCCTCCTGCTGGTTCGACGGCCTGACCCTGCTCATCCATGAGCTCGGCCACCTCCTCTTTCAACCCTTCGGCGAGTTCCTGATGGTGGCCGGCGGCAGCATCACCCAACTGGCCGCCCCCCTCCTGACGATGTTCCTCTTCCGCCGGCAGGGCGACTGGTTTGGTGTCTCCGTGGCCGGAGGCTGGCTGGCGATGAGTGCCTTTCACCTCGCCGTCTATGTCGCCGATGCCCAGGACATGTCCTTGCCCCTGGTCGGCTTTGGCTCGGACCCGGAACACGACTGGCACTATCTCCTGGCCGCGACCGGGACCCTGCATCGGAGCGCCACCTATGCCCGTCTGCTCGAAGGCGGGGCCACCCTCGTCTGGCTCGCCAGCTGCCTGAGCGGTGCCTGGCTCATCTGGCTGATCGCCCGGGCCCCTGCGGCGAGCGACGGACCCGCGAGGGGGGAGTCTGCCACGCCCTGACCGTCCTTTCGGACCTCGTGTCCTAACGGCCGGGACCCGTTTGGCACAGCAATTAACAGGGTATTAACGGGGTAGACGACGCCCGTACCCAAGGAGGTCCCCCATGGTCCGCAGATCCGCCCAGCGCCTCAGTCAGGCCCTGGCCATCGTCGCCTTCGGTGCCGTGGCGGTCTGGCCGATGACGGCGTGGGCCCTGCCCGATCGCAGCATCGGGGTCGTCTCGGCGACGATGGTCCGGCCCAGTATGGGGCTGACCGACGTGCCGATGGCCCGGATGGTCGGCAAAGAGTTCGTCTTCCTCGAAAAAATGGCCTGTGACCAGGCTATCGGCTACACGGCCTTTCGGCTCATGGGTTCCGGCGACACACCGGCCGGCGGCACCGCCGATCCGTTGGCCGACGTACCCCGGTATGCGGACTTTGTCGGCAAGACACTCCGGGTCACCGCCGTCGAGCCCCTCACCTGCCCATCCGGCGAATACACCGTCCACGTCACTGTTCCCGAGTCGGGCGTGACCCTGACGGCCCGGACGTTCACCCAGGCGATCGCCGACGTTGCCCCGGTCGACGACCTGACTGCCGCCCGCCAACGCTGGCTCGGCAAATTCATCTACCCTCGCCAGCGCACGGTCCAGACCTACGATGCGGCCACGGACCGGTACGGCCAGTTCGAGGTCAAGCTCACCGAACCTTTAAAGGTCGTCGATATCCTCTGGGGCCTCAGCGCTGCCAAACCGCTCTGGATCGTCGTCCAGCGGGACAACGGCGAGCGGGGTTTCATCGCCACGGCCTTTAGCTGGACGAATCTCTATGGCGACATGTGGGCGGTCCAGCGCCCCTGGGAGGACAAGATCGCCGAGTCGAACCTGGTCCACGAGTTGCGCCAGTTCGGCCTCACCGGCACCACCCGCCGTGACAGGGCCCTGTCCGATGGCCGGCCCAGCCGTTCCTTTTAAGCCGCCACGTGCGCAGTCACGGCAACAGGCCCCCGAGTTCGGGGGCCTGTTGCCGTGGCTGCAGGGGTTTCGCCCGCTGAGTCCGGTCACTGGGTGTGCGACAACCCTAACGCCTATAAGCCGGATGATCGGCCAAGGACCGGAGGCGCGTCTGCAGGGTGGCCAGATGGGTCAACGCCTGGCGGTCGTCTTCCCTGGCGATGGCCTGCATCGTGGCCAGCAGGGACGAGCGGGCATCCTGCAGTACCCACAGATCGGGCCGGTGCTTGGGTACCGTGCCACCCTCCTGGCTGTCGGCATGATCCGGCCGCAACGTCTCGAGGCGGTCGGCAAGGCGTTTGACGGCTCCGTAAGCCGTTTGCCACGCACCCTGGCGCAGGGCCACCATCGCCACATCCACAGTCTGCAGGGCCGTCCCGGTTGTCAAAGACTGGCTTTCCGGAAACCGGCCCGTCGTCTCGGCGGCGCCCCCGGGTGTGGCCGACGCCGCAGTGACCGGCAGCCCTACGACGAGGCCCAGGCCACACGCGGTCAAAATCGCCAGCGCCCGTGTGTGGCGTGTCCATACACCCATTTGCGTACCTCTTTTGGCAGGCACCGCCTGACATATGTCCCGCAAGCAAAACCAGTCAACCGCACATGACGGCCCATCTGGCTGCATACCGCCATCCTATGCGAGGACAAACAGGAACTCAAGCCAGGATCTTTGTCCCGGCAGGGGCGTCACCTGAGTTTACCCATGCTTCAACAAGCCGCCATGCAGCGTAAAGGCCGTTACTTAACAGCCTGCCGATAACCGATTCATGAGCCGCCAGAAGGTGGTTCCGGAGAGCGAAAAGAGAAAACGATGTCCAGGCCGGCTGCCCGGACGGCGCTGCCTAGCGGGTCTGCAGGCGCCCCATGTCGCGGGCCCGCTCGACGCCCAGGCGCAGGACGAGCAAGCCGCCCACCAGACTGACGACCGCCCAGACACCGACGCTGATCACGTCCCAAATCCCCCATGGACCCAGGCCCAGACTGGCGCGGGCCAGGGCGATGACGTGACTGAAGGGCAGCCACCGGCCCACCGTGGCCCAGGGCTCGCCGAGCAGGGCGATCGGGCAATAGACCCCGCCGAACACTTCGAAGGCCATCGCCCCGAGCCAGAGCAGCGGGTTGCCGCGACGGACGACGAGCAAAATCCCGGCGGCGGCCATCCCCCAGCCACTGAACAGGATGCCGGCCGCCAGCGCCGTCAGCCCCAGGGCGGCCGCCCCGGCCAGTCCGGCCTGCATGGGGGCACCCAGCCAGGCCCCGACCAGCAGATACGTCAGGGCAAAGCCGCAGTCCGCCACGAAGAGGGCTGCGGCCGTAGCGGAGAGGATCACCGGCAGCGGCGTCGGACTGGCGACGAGGGTCTCCAGGGTGCCCTGATTTTGCTCCGTCTGCAGTTGCACGGCCATGGCCGCCAATCCGCTGCGGAGGAAATGGGAGAAGGCCAGACCGACGAGGACATACGCAAAATAGCCACCCTTCAGGCCCTCCGCCTGCAACGCCGCGGGCAACCGGGCGCCAAAGAGGCTGCCGATGTAGAAAAACGGCAGCACGCTCAGGGCCAGACCGGCCAGGTTGATCAGCAGGCTGAGGCGAAACCCGCTCCAGACCTGCCGTTCCCGCCGCCAGACGGCCCACCAGACGCGACTCATGGCCCGTACCAGCGCAACAGGTCGTCCCGGCCGTGCGGGGCCAACTCCCCCGGCGTCCCGGCCGTGACCACGGCGCCGGCCCGCAGCATCACCAGGCGGTCGGCCTGACCGAGGCACTCGTCGGGATCGTGGGAAGCCCAGAGGATCGTCACCGGCCACGCCCGCAGCCAAGTCCAGATCTGGCGGGCCAGGCGGGGATCGAGGCTGCGGGTCGGCTCGTCGAGGAGGAGGACTTCGGGCTCCGGCAGCAGGGCCAGGGCGATGGCGAGCCGTTGGCGCTCGCCGGTGCTCAGCCCGGCCACGGGACGGTCCAGCAGATCGGCGAGCTGCCAGGTCTCCGTCAGGGCACCCAGCCGGTCGCCGATGCGGCGGTCATCCAGGCCGTAGAGGGCCGTGCGGAAATAGGCGTTCTGGCGACCCGTCAGGCGCGGATCGAGGCCATGGCCGTCGCCGCCGACATAGGCGATCAGCCTGCGTACGGCCGTCGTCTGCCGGCGCACGTCACGGCCGAGGACCCAGGCGATGCCGGCACTCGGCGTGACCAGGGTGGCGAACAGCCGGAGGAGGGTCGACTTGCCGGAGCCGTTCGGACCGATCAGGGCGACCCGCTCACCGGCCGTGACGGCCAGATCGGTCGGCTGCAGCGCCGCCTGCACGGGACCACCGAAGAGGCCCTGATAGGACTTGGCCAGGCCGCGCGCTTCGAGTGCCAGCATCAGCAAGCCTCAGGGCGTGCCGAGGCGACCCGGAGGCCAGAACCGCCAGACGGCCCGGCCGATGAGGTGGTCGGCCGGTACCGGACCAAAGACCCGGGAGTCGGCGGACTGGTTGCGGTTGTCGCCCATGACGAAGACGTGGGCGGCCGGCACGGTGACGGGGGCCATGTCGGGCCGGGTCAACCCGGCATAGGGCTCGGTGAGGACCACACCGTTGCGCCAGACCTGACCGTCGTGCACGGCGATCGTCTCGCCGGGCAGCCCGATGACCCGTTTGACGAGGGCCGAATCGTCCGCCAGGCCGTAACGCTGCAATAACGTCGCGTCGTGGGACCAGACGGGCCGGAAGACGACGATCGCCCCATGCCGGGGCAACGTGAAATGGGGGGTCACCTTTTCGACGATGAGCCGGTCGCCGACACTGAGGGCCGGGACCATGCTCTCGGTGGGGATCCAGCGGGACTCGGCGATCACGGCCCGCCCGAGCAGGGCAAAGGCGATGGCGATCGCCCAGGTGCGGATCTGGGCCCGGGCATGGCCGGCATCCCAGGCGGTGTGCGGCTCGGCGGGCGTGGCGGAGGTGCTCACGTCACCCCCAGCCGGGTGATCGGCCAAAAACGGACGGCAGCATGACCGATGACGTTGTCGATGGGCAGAGGGCCCCAGACGTGGGAGTCCTGACTGTTGTTGCGGTTGTCACCCATCATGAACAGGTGACCCGGCGGCACCGTCTGCGGCGGCATCTCATAAGATGGGGCCTCGTTGGTGTAGGGCTCGACGAGGGCTTTGTCGTTGATCCAGACCTGACCGTCGTGCACGGCGATCGTCTCGCCCGGCAACCCGACGACCCGCTTGATGTAGGCGACTTCGGGCGTGAAACCCAGCCAGCGGACGAAGCGGACGCCCGTGCTCATCTCGACCGGCTCGTGCTGGGGCGGGTAAAACACGAGGATCTCGCCCCGGCGCGGGGCGCCGAAGTGGGGGCTGATCTTTTCGACGATGAGGCGGTCGCCGATGACCAGGGTGGGGACCATCGACTCGGAAGGGATGAAGCGGGCTTCGGCCACGGCCGCATGGACGCCGATGGCCAGGACGAAGGCGACCACCACCGTCTCCACGGTCTCGCGCCACCGCGACCGCCTCGGGGGCGTGGGCGGCATCTCGACGGGATGGAAATCGGACATGGACCTGGGACTACTTTCATAACGGGCCGACAACACGACCGGACCTGCAGAGCATCGGCACGGCAGCGCAAACCACCTGACCGGTATCCATACTATACCCCAGCCCCGGTCCGACTTCATGGCCAAGATGGCCTAATCAGGCGTGTTTCAGCGAGTGTCTGCACCAATAGGGGCAAACGTGGCGGCGGCGGCCCTGAGCCCGTCGATCAGAACGGGGCGTTGACGATCAATGAGCGCAGCTTGCTCGACCCGAAGCCCCGCGCCCCGCCGTCCACTTCGACGCCCCAGGCATAGTTGCCCGGCGCCAGGGCTTTGGGGAGCGTGAGGCTCTGGCAGCCACCGCCGGACATGGCCGTGCCGTCTTCACTGATCGACAGGCACAGTTCCGGGACCCAGTCGCTGCGCCAGGTGGGGTTGCCCGAGTCGACGTTGGTGCCGTTCGGCGCCGAGTAGATGCCCAGGCGGTAGCGGTGGGTAAAGCGGCCAGCGGACCAGAAGAGGGTCACCGGCGGGCGGATGGCGGCGCTGACCGGGGGGAAAATGACGTCGTTGTAGGCCACGTCGAAGGCCGGCACGACGGCGCCGACGGCTGTGGGGGCACTGCGCCACCAGAGGTATTCGTTGCTGCCGGGCAGGGCGTCGGCGACATAGAGGACGGCATACGTGCCGCCCTTCAGCCCGGAAAAGGCGTAAAGGCCGTTGCGGTCACTGACGGCCTTCTGCTGGGTGTCGGCGAAGCTGGTGCCGCCGTCCGTCGAGGCAAAGAGGGTGACCATCCGGCCGGGGGCGGGTTTGCCGTCCCAGTCGATCCGCCCGGCGATGCCGCCTGCGGGGGCGGTCAGGCCGTCGCCATTGCAGCCGAGCGCCAGCCCGCTCACCGTCATCAGGAGCGCCAGCCCCGCCATCAGCCGTGCCATGACTCTCTCGTGCCTCCATGTCCGCTGGTATCCACCGGTCCAAATCCGATGGCGAGCCGCTTACACGCCCCGATCCCACGATAGCAGGTAGCCAAAGCCGATGCACCTACAGGCCCGCCGACAAGGCGGACGCCCATATCAGGCCAGGGCATCCCAGCCCCAAATCGGCAGGCCTTCACTGTGAATCATCAAGAGTCCGTCACACTCATCGCCGTGACCCTGGCCAGACCCGTGTTTATCGTGATGAACCTCCTGCTGTTCTGCGCCGTCGACTTCGTCATGGGCGCCGCTGCCTTTACCCAATCTTCACCATACCTAAAGGCACCGATAAGACAGCTTCTTAACAGGCTGCCGATAACGGTTTCATGAGGCAGCCAGGAGGCGGCCCGGTGAGAGAGAAAAGAGAACACCATGTCCATTCAGCCTTTGGCCCGCACCGCCGCCAACTCCGCCGCCACCGTCAGCTCGGCCGTCATCCTCCGCTCAGCCATCAAGTCCGCTCCGGTCGGCAACACCCTGATGGCCGGCGTCCTCTCCGTGGCGGCCGGCACCACCGATGCGATCGATGCGATCACCAACTCCGACAAGGTGACGCTGTCCAGCGGCGTGGCTCGTGGTGTCGGCAGTGGCGCCCAGATCATCGGTGGTCTGATGTTCATGTCCAAGTCCAGCAACCCCGACGTCAAAGCCGCCGCCGCCGTCCTGTCCATCAGCGGCTCGCTGCTGAAGGTCGTCGACCAGCACGTGCCGTTCAAGCATGCGCCCTACCTCAAGGCCGCCACCCAGGGCGCCATCGCCGGTACGGCCGTATCCGCCTTGTTCCAGATCATCCCCGGCCTCCTCGCCGACGGTGCCAAGCTTGGCACCCGGGGCCTGATCATCTGCGCCACCATCGGGGCCACCGGCGCCGCCATCGGCACGGCGTTGGACAAAGCCGGCAAGTAACTTTCGGTTCACCCCCAAAGGCCGCCCTATCGCATGGCGGCCTTTTCGCCGTTTACCACCCCGCCGCATGGGCCGTGCCTCTAAGCGGGAAGGCCACCCGCATGCCGCCTGGTCCGCAACCTGATATCGTGCGCTCATGCTGACGTTGCAACTGAGTCTGACCGACGAGCTGCTCTGGGGCCTGTGGGCCGAAAGCGGCGACACACCTGCCGTCAAGGGCCGCCTGCAGCCGTCGCCCGGCTTCGTCCCCCGGGATCGCCTGGACGGTTGGCTGCACGAGTTGGGCATCGACCTGGGGCACGATCCCGCCGACCCGCCGACGGCCATGCTGTCCCTGCCCCATGCCGAGCGCCGGCTGCTGACCAGCGGCGGCGAGACCCTGGCCCCGCGACGGCTCGATCAGGCCGTGTTGCGGGAGCGGGCCGTCCCCGTGCGGCTTTTCGACACCCCGGCCCTGTTGGCGCTCCTCGAACGGCTGCCGGCCACGCCGCCGCCGGTCATCCGCTACGGCGATTCTCTGACAGCTGCCCGCCGCCTCTGCATTTTGGCCCTGCGTGTGCTCGCCCAGGGTCAGTACCATCCGGATCTCGTCACCGGCGTCCAGGACGTGGCCTTTGCCGACTGGCGTCCAGTGCTCGCCGCCCCCGGTCTGACCGAAGCCTGGCATGCCTGGCTCAGCCGGATGCCCCTGGTCCTGCTGGCCGGCATCACAGTGGACCAGATGCAGGATCTGGCGACAGGTGGGCTGCTCAATGTCCTCGTCGACCAGCTCGCCCGCACCTGGCTGTCGGCGCACCGTTGGCCGACTCTCGATACCGCTGCCGCCACGTCACCGGGCGGTCGTTGGCTCACGGCCCTCAGTCAACCGGAAAGCGCCATCGGGCTGACGGCCGCAACGCAGGCCACCCTAAACCAGTCCCTGGGCGGTTGGCTCGGCCATGTCCGGGAACCGGATGCCGCCACCCTCTGCCTGCAACTCGTCGAACCGGTACCCGACGACGCCGAGGGGACCTGGATCCTTTCCTACTGGCTGCAAAGCACCCGTGATCCCAGTCTGCTGATCCCGGCCGAAGAAGTCTGGGCCGGTGGTGAAGACTGGTTGCAGACCCTGAAGCTGCAGGCCGCCCGGGGCCCGCTGCTCACCGATCTTGCCCGGGCCGCCACCGTGGTCCCGGCCATCCGGCGCACGCTGGACGAAATCGACCCGCAACATGCCCGCCTGAGCACGGCCGAAGCGGGTGACTTTTTGCTGCATGCCGCCCCCCGGCTGCTGGAGATGGGGATCGCCCTGCGGGTGCCCATCTGGTGGCAAACGCCTGTCCGCCCCACCGTGCGGCTGCAGCTGGAAACGCCGGAGCGACTGCCGTCGCTGGGTCTGGATGCCGTCTGCGACTTTCGCTGGGAGGTCGCCATGGGGGATGGCCAGATCAGTCCGGACGAACTGCAGGCGCTGGCCAATGCCAAGCAACCACTGGTGCAATGGCGGGGCCGCTGGGTGGCATTGCGACCCGAGGATCTCAGCAAAGCGGCGGACTGGCTGGAAAAGCGCCCCACCGCCGGGCGGGCTGGATTGGTCGAGGCCATGCGACTGCAGGTCGATGCCGCCGAATGGGACGATGCGGGCATCACCCCCGTCGTCACCGCCGGCTGGATCGCCGACGTGCTCAGCGGCGAGCTGAGCGAGCGCCTGGCCACGGTCCCGCCGCCGGCCACGCTGCACGCCGTCTTGCGCCCGTACCAGCAGCGGGGGCTCGACTGGCTGACCTTTTGCGACCAGTTAAACATCGGCGCCTGCCTGGCCGACGATATGGGTCTGGGCAAGACGGTGCAGCTGCTGGCATTGCTGGCCAGCCGCCGGGCAGTGGGGGAAACGGGGACGACCCTGCTAGTCTGCCCGATGTCCGTCGTCGGCAACTGGCAGCGTGAAGCCGGGCGCTTCGTGCCCTCGCTGCGGGTCTACGTCCACCACGGCGGCAGCCGGCAGACGGGCGCCGCCTTTGCCAAGCGGATCGCCGACACGGATCTGGTGATCACGACCTACGGCCTCGTCGCCCGGGACCTGAAGCTGCTGCAGGCGGTGAGCTGGGAGCGCCTGGTCATGGACGAGGCTCAGCACGTCAAAAACCCCGACTCCCGCCAGGCCAAAGCCGTCGTCGCCGTCCCCGCCCGCCAGCGGGTCGCCCTGACCGGCACGCCTGTCGAAAACCGCCTCGATGAGCTCTGGTCGATCATGCACGTGCTGAATCCGGGACTGCTGGGCGGTCGCAAGCCATTTCAGGACCGCTTCGCCCTGCCGATCGAACGGGAGCGGGACGTGGCCACCGCCGAACGGCTCAGGCGGCTGATCGGACCTTTTGTCCTGCGGCGGCTGAAGAACGACCCGGCGATCATCACTGATTTGCCCGAAAAGCTGGAAATGAAGGCCTTCTGCAACCTCACCGGTGAGCAGGCCTCGCTTTACCAGGCCGTCCTCGACGACATGCTGGAGCGCATCGAGGGCCTGGACGCCATGGCCCGCCGGGGACTGGTCCTGGCGACGATGACCAAGCTGAAGCAGATCTGCAACCACCCGGCCCTGTTCCTGCACGACGATTCGGCCCTGGCAGGCCGTTCGGGCAAGCTGATCCAGCTGGAGGACTGTCTGACGGACGTCCTCTCCGTCGGCGACAAGGCCCTGGTTTTCACCCAATATGCCGGGATGGGCCACATGCTGCAGGCCCACCTCCTCGCCGTTTTCGGGATCACGGTGCCCTTCCTCTATGGCGGCACGTCGCAAAAGGCCCGGATGGCCATGGTGGACGCTTTCCAGTCGGTGGACGGCCCGCCGGTACTCCTCGTCTCGCTGAAAGCGGGCGGCGTCGGCCTGAACCTGACGGCAGCCACCCACGTCATCCACTACGACCGCTGGTGGAATCCCGCCGTGGAAAATCAGGCCACCGACCGGGCCTACCGCATCGGCCAGACCCGCACGGTGCAGGTGCGCCAGTTCGTCTGCCTGGGCACGCTGGAAGAACGGATCGACCGCATGCTCGAAGACAAGCGGGACCTGGCCGACCGCATCGTCGGCACGGGCGAAGGCTGGCTGACGGAGCTGAGCACCGCCTCGTTGCGTGAGGTGCTGGCCCTGTCGGCCGACGCCATGATGGAGGACTGATGGCCGCCAGAGCATCGAAAGCGGAGGTTTTCGGCGCCAGCTGGTGGGCTGAGCGGTTGCGGCTGAGCTGCGATCTGATCACCAGCGGCACCCGCAGCACCACCGCCCGCACGTATGTCCGCCAAGGCCGGGTCCTGTCCTGGCACCTCAAACCCGGCCAGATCACGGCTCAAGTGCAAGGCACAGAGGCATGGCCCTATGAGGTGCGCATCGACTTCACCGTGGTCGACCCCAACGTTACCGATGCCATGGCGACCTGGTTCCAGGAGCATCGGGCCCTGGCCCTCGGCATCCTGGGCGGCGAGTTGCCCGAAGCCGTGGAACTGCGACTGAACGAACTCAGCGCCTCGCTCTTCCCGCTGATGGGCAAAAATGGCTGGCTTCCGGCGGAACCCGTCTGCGGGTGCAGCTGCTTTGACTTCTCGCATGCCTGCAAGCACGCCATGGCGGTGATCTACACCCTCTGCCGGGACCTGGACACCCAGCCGTTGCTCCTGCTGAAGCTGCGTGGGCTGCCCCTCGACGACTGGTTGGCTGTCTCGGTCACCCAGAACCTGCTGGCCGGCCCCGCGACGCCACCGGGTTATTACCGAAGTGGCGATGGCTGGCAGGATCCGTCACCCCTGAGTCCCGGCGTCGACCCGCTGACGATGCTGCGGGCCCTGGGTCCGGCCCCGATCAGGGCCGGTCGAAAAAGCATCAACGAACCATTGGCCGAGGCGTACCAAATCCTGGCCAGTAAGGCAGGCGACTGGCTGAGCCGTCTGGCAGGGCGGGATTGAGGCGATACGCCTGTCGCCACAGGGGCAGCCGCCAAAAGGGCGCCGCTGCATTTGGCAACGGCGCCCGGCATCCCGAACAGGTTAGGGGTAGTAAAGGAATAACTGACCGAGACTGTGGGTCGAGGGGCCGGGTCTGCAAGGCAGCGTGAGGAAGCGTCCTACGGCAGGACGGTGACGATCGGTAACGCCGCAACACCGAGGCCATCGGCACACAGACGACCGAAGTTATTCCTTTACTACCCCTTAGTCTTCGCTGGCCTGGAAAAGGGCGACGACAGCGCCGACCGGATCCTGAATGATTGAAAGCCTGCCCCAGTCGCCGGTAGGCTGGTTCGCCCGGATGATCGTGGCGCCCAGTGCTGCGGCTTTCTCCGTGGCGGCGACCAGGTCAGTCACCCCGATGTACGCCCGCCAATTGGGCGGAACCCCCTCGGGCGCCAACTTCGTACCGGCCTCATGCAGCTCACCGTACTTGAACATGCCCTTTTCGGCGCCATGCACATCCATCTCCCAGCCGATGACCAGCTCATAAAAAGCCGCCGCCGCTTCGAGGTTCGTCGTGACCAGCACGTCCCAGCAGAAGTTGCCGATCATCGGCATGTCGATGGGGTCAGGATCACCGTTGGCGTCTTTGAACACGAGCATGACGGCCCCCTGCGGGTCCTCCACCAGGGCAAAACGCCCGATGTTCGGGCTGTCGATCGGACCGAGGACGTGCCGGGCCCCGGCGGCCTCCGCAGCGGCGGCGGCTTTGTCCACGTCGGGCACGGACACGTAGCCCTGCCAATGCGGCGTGATGCCCTCACCATGCGCCAAGGTATTGATGTCGTACATGCCGGCGATCCGCTTGTCACCGAGGTAGAACAGGTAGTAGTCCATGTCGGACATTTCAACCTGTTCCACGGTCCAGCCGAACATCTCCGTGTAAAAGTGCTGCGCCTTGGCCGGATCCCGGCTCAACAGCTCATGCCAGACAAACGCGCCGGGGGTGTAGATGCCGGTCCCATCGGGATCGGTGGCCATCGGCAAATCTTCGGTCATGTCACTCTCCAGCAGGCTGTCAGGTCCAGCATCCGGTGTAACCTCGGGCCTATTGGACGAATGCTGTTGGACGAATCCTATCAGCAAACAGCCGGCTTCCACAGTGCAGTGGCCATGGCGTGCGCGATGCCCATGGCAACGCCCTCAACACCGGGGTCGCCATCGTCGTGTACAAAAACCTGCAGGCCTCCCGGACCGGGAGAAGGACGCTGATGGCCTTCCAGCAATTTGGCAATGATTGCCATCGACTTTGACAAGGATTGCCATACCGTCATAGACTCTGGTCGAAAAGGAGATACCCATGGCGACGATGAATGTGTCCCTGCCCGAGCCAATGAAAGCCTGGGTCGAGCGCCAGGTCGAAGGGGGCCTTTATGGCAATACGAGCGACTATATCCGGGACCTGATCCGCAAGGATCAAGCACGCAAGGCGGCGATCGCAGCCGTGCAGGCCGCCATCACGGAAGGCGTGGAGAGCGGGGAGCCGCAACCCTTCGATGCGGCTGCATTCAAGCTCCGCATCCGGGAGCGGCATGTCGTCCAATGAACCGGGGCCTTACCGGCTTTCGCCTCGTGCGCTAGCCGATCTCGATGACATCTGGCGGTACTCAGCTGAAACCCGGTCGATCGAACAAGCGGATCGGTATATTGACGATCTCGTGCGCATTTTCGAGCTGATCGCCGGCCTGCCGACACTGGCGCAGGAACGCAGCGAGTTCACCCCGCCCGAGCGCATCCATGTCCATGAGCGCCACCTGATCGTCTACACCATCGCCGCAGATCACCTGGTGATCCTACGCCTGCTGGGCGGGCGGCTGGATTGGGTTGCCATCCTGAAAGCGACAGACGTGTGATGCCGGTGCTGTCGTTGTAGGCCCCGACGATCCGCTCGTGGCAATCCGCCACGTCCAGCGCGTCGATCGGGATGGAAGCGTCAGGGGCCATGACACTCTCCTGGTGAAAGACGATACCGGTCGGTCAGACCGCCATCGTGCCACCGGAGGGTAAGACCGGCATCCGGGAAATCCCCGCAGGGGAGAATGGGGCGGGTGACGAAGGTGTCGCTGTGTAGATCCACGCTTTTGCTTGCGCCTGCCCGGTCAGATATTCCTTACCAACCGTCCTGCTGATCGGACACATATTCTTCGCCCCTACAGGTAACCTTTCCGATCGCCTAAGCATGTGCACCGAGAGCTAATTGAAGCTGCATAGGTGTTAGTTTCCGAGGAGGCACTACACGCTACCCCACGCCAATTCAACACGCATGAGCAAAGGGAAGGCTGTTTTCGCTGGCGGCTCTTGGCACAGCTTCTAGCGGTCTCAGATGCGACAGTAACTTGTCCATTTCCAAGTCTCAGCTAGGCAGAGAGCGAAGGACGGCTAAATATCACCCGCAACAACGCCCCACTGATATGCTAACTTAAAAGCAAACGATCGCTGGAATGTTCGGATCAAATACTACGCTGCAAGGACGGTCTCGGTGCCAAGGATAATTAGTGTAGATGTAGAGGGTCTTGCCGGGAGGAGTAAGCGCCTTGCTTTTTCGCTCAATCCCGATATAAACATCATATTTGGAGTTAACGGCACAGGCAAGACCTCCCTCTTACGAATACTGCATTCTGCTCTTGTAAATGACACCTCTCTAATTGAGAACACCCCGTTTAGCACTGCAAAAATTGAAATACTTGGCGACAACGGCGAAATTTACCAATTTTTTATTGACAAGAATGCAGTCGTTGAGGAAGATTGGCTTAATTCTACACTAAATCCCTCAATTATAAGAAAGAAAAATCGTTATTCTCTTTCGAATAGCTATCGGCCACAATGGAAGGTCACCCCAGAACTGAACGGGAAGGAAGAATGGGGCAATGTGTTTTTGCCCACATATCGCATCACCCAAGGCATTGAAACAAAATTGAGCGCCGCACTTTCAAGCGCTCAGTCATCAGCACAAGAAGAAGCAGCAATAAATTCGGAATTTGAGCGCATCCTAG
>JACMPN010000467.1 GCA_014377495.1 Candidatus Sericytochromatia bacterium | reverse complement strand
GCCATCAACGTTGGCGGTGCGTTCCTCAACCTGGCCCGTTATGGTCTGGCCGGCCTGCTGGGTGACGTGACTGTGACGAAGGTGATGGTCCCCCTGGAATTGAATCTTCGCCCCGAGGGTACCCACCTTGTCATCCGGCCCAGCCTGAAGGCGGCAGTCGCCCCGATCGCCACGGAGCTGGGCAAGTCCGGTGGCAAGGTCGAGGCCACCAAAGATGAAGTGCGGATCGATGCCGGCGCGATGTTGCCCAACGGGACGCTCCAGCGGGTGGCGGTCACTCCCGGCGGTTTGGAGTTTGAGGCTGACATCAAGCTGGATGGCATTCTCCACCCCGACCTCCGTTAAGTGTCGATGCTGCGGCGTCGAGAACCTTCGCTCAAGGTAAAAAGCCCGTTACCACTCGGTAACGGGCTTTTAGGCAATCCGCTTAAAGGCCCCGCCGGCTGTTCAGGATCTTCACGAAGGAGCGGCCCCGCAACTCATCGAGCGTCAGCCCAGTAACGAGGGCCTCTTCTTCGGTGATGGCGCCGCAGTTGATGCCCCGCAGGAAAAAGTTGAGCAAGCCCTGACCCGTGGCGGCATCGTCGAACACATCGCCGACAAGTGTCGCTTGGGCGGCCTTCTCGACGAAGTTCTTCAACCGGGCAGAGGCCGCCGGCAGTCCTTCGAGGAAGAAGGCGAACACGGCGGCGTACCGGGTCGGAAGCTGCGCCGGGTGCAGGTCCCAGCCCTGGTAATAGGCGTGCTTCAGTGAGTGCTGGCAGTGGTCGTAGTGCAGCTTCCAGGCCCGGTGCACGACCTGGCGGTTTTCGTGCAACTGCTCGGAGGTCAGCCCCTCACCCCGGTGCGGGCCAATCGGCATGACATTCGTGGCCCCGTCGGACAGCATGATCCCCGTGCCGGCCAAAGCAACCTGCATCATGTGCCGGGCAAAGTCGCAGGCGGGATGGTCCATCGTCTGATAAGCGGCCGTGATGTTGCAGCCGGCCGTGTAGTCATACGTGCCGAAGTGGGCACCGGTAACCCGACCCCTGCCGGCGGCAACCAGGATCGGCAACGCACTTTCGCCCTTGTGGTTGATGATCGACTGGGTCGTCTCGACCATCAGTTCCAGCATGATCGACTTGGGGGCCAAGTTGTTCTTGGCTTCCAGGATTTCGAGCAGCTCGACCATCGCCGTCACCTGCTCGACCACGGTGATCTTGGGCAGGGTGATGATGAAGTTGGCGGGCAGCTTGCCGCCGGTGCGCTGGAGCATCGTCGTCACGAAGATGTCCATCGTGCGGATGCTGCGGCGGTTCAGCTCTTCGGTGAAGGGCTTGATGCGGATGCCGAGGAAAGGGGGCAGCGTCTGGTCGGCAAAGCCTTTGGCCACCTCTTCGGCGGCACTGACGGCATGGCCGTCCTCTTCGGCATCGGGACGGTTGCCATAGCCGTCCTCAAAGTCGATGCGGAAATCCTCGAGGGCTTCCCGGCTCAGCTTTTCGGTGACTCGGCGGTAGAGCGTGTGGGCCAGCCAGGCCGCCGGATTGGACTCTCTGACTCCGTCGGCGTTTTTCGTCAATTGGCTTTCGAGGACGGCGATCACCTCGGCCGTCTCGGGCAAGGTCTCGGCGCCCGTCAGGCCGATCGCTTTGGCAAAGGTGGCGAAGTTCGGGCCGTATTCGGTGAGGCTGCGTCGGGACAGGGCACCGATCTTTTTGGCGGAGTCGGACTTGAACAGGTGGGCGCCGCCATACACCGTGTGGACGGGCTGGCGGGCATCCGACTCGCCCGGATAGATCACCGTGGCTGCAGCATTGGCCTGTTGCAGGCTATCCAGGATCGTCTGGGTCCGATCGACAGGTAAGGACATCGGCACAACAGTGCTCGCAGTCTGGCTCATAAAGTCTCCCGACAATGGCAGCGGTATCACAACCCGCCCAGTTTACGGCCAAGCCCTCCGCCACTCAATAGCGCTTCCTATCGCGTCCACCCCCCATAGGAAGCGGTCGATTTCATGCAGCGCATCACCATCGACGGGGATTGGCCCCCTTAACTTGTGCAAACCGGTAATTGTTTCTTTAAAGGGGCTTAGATCGCATTATCGATTGGGTATGATTGTCAGCGTGTCCAGACAGCGACTGCGCCAGCGCCGTTGCCGGGCCATGGTGGCGGACAGCGTTAGCGCCTGCACCGTCCGGTCATCTCCACCTGTAGCGTAAAGGACACTCGCCGATGAGTTCTGGTGTGGGGGCGCGTCCCGCAAAATTGCACCTGCGTGGCGGTCGGATCGTGACCATGAATGCCCGCCGTGACGTGATCCAGGCGGACATGACGATCACCGATGGCGTGATCACGGCCATCGGCCCCGATTTGCCGATCCCCGCCGGTGCCACTCTGATCGACGCCAGCCGGATGACCCTGATTCCCGGTCTGGTGCAGATTCACATCCACCTGTGCCAGACCCTGTTTCGTGGCCTGGCGGACGACCTGCTTTTGCTGGACTGGCTCAAACAGCGCCTCTGGCCCTTGGAGGGTGCCCATGACGGGGATTCCCTCGCCACCTCGGCCAACCTCGGTTTGGCCGAGTTGATCCGGGGCGGCACGACGACCATCGTCGACATGGCCACGGTCCATCATACGGAGCGGGTTTTTCAGGCAATTGCTGACAGCGGCATGCGGGCCATTTCCGGCAAATGCATGATGGACGTCGGCGACGGTGTGCCCGAGACCCTGATGGAGACGACCGAGTCGTCGCTGGCGGAGAGCATTAAGCTGCTGGACGCTTGGGACGGTTTCGATCAGGGGCGCATCCGCTACGCCTTCACCCCACGGTTCGCCGTGTCCTGCACCGACGGGCTGATGCGGCAGGTCGCCAAGATCGCCGCCGAACGGGGTACCTACGTGCACACCCATGCGTCCGAAAACCTCGATGAGATCGCCCTCGTCGAGCGGGAGCGGGGGATGCGCAACGTCGTTTATTTCGAGTCGATCGGGATGACCGGTCCCCACCTGATTTTGGCCCACTGCGTCTGGCTGGACGCCGAGGAAATGGCCATTTTGGCCCGGACGGGCACCCGGGTCGCCCATTGTCCGTCGTCGAATCTCAAGCTCGGCTCCGGCATTGCCCCGGTGCCCGAGATGCTGGCCAAGGGCATTTCGGTGTCCTTCGGGGCCGACGGGGCCCCCTGCAACAACAACCTGGACGGGTTTCAGGAGATGCGCCTGGCCTCACTCATCCAAAAGCCCGTCCACGGCCCGACGGCCATGCCGGCTGCCCTGACCTTTGAACTGGCGACCCTGGGCGGGGCCCGGGCCATCGGTCAGGACGACCGCATCGGCAGCCTCGAGGTGGGCAAACGGGCTGACGTCGTGATCATCGATCTGACGGGCCTGCACACGGCACCCGCCACCGAGACCAACGTCTATTCCCAACTTGTCTATGCGGCCCGCTCGACCGATGTCCGGGTGACGATCGTCGATGGCCGCATCCTCTTTCAGGACGGCAAGGTGCAGACGATCGACGAGGCTGCCGTACTGGCCGATGTCCCCAAGGCACTTGCCCGGGTCCTGCAACGGTCGGGGGTCGACGAGATTCCCCTGGGCATGGCGAGCCCCGTCGCGATTACTTAGAGCTTATTCCAGTAGGGCCATAGACGCTCGTCTGCGGCGTCGACCCTCGTCAGCGGTCGTGAGGCAGCGATTCTCGGGCGCTCCTTGCATACGAACGCCTCTGCCCCCACTGGAACGGACTCTTGGTTTCTATAGTCAGTGTCATGGCCCCAGGATGGCGATAGCCTCACGCTGACGGACGTCTGGTGTGAGGTGCGCACCTGGGGATTGGTGCTGGATGATGACGGATCGGACGACCTTTGGGCAGCGATGGCGCCGCTGTTACCACCCCGGAAGTCGCATCCCCCGGCGTGCCACAATCCGCAGTTGCCCGACCGCAACGCCATGAACGCCATGCTGCTGGTCCTGCGGACCGGGTGTCGGTGGCACTCCCTGGCTCGCTGGGAACAGCGTGCCGATACCTATTTGGCCATGCTGCATCTGACTCTGGGATTGATTTGCTGGCACACGGCCAGATCGCTGAAACGCACCAAGAGCCCATTCCGACAGGCGGGCCGCTATCCGCCTACCGGAATGGGCTCTCAGGCGATCACTCAATCGAAGAGGGTCATT
>JACMPN010000466.1 GCA_014377495.1 Candidatus Sericytochromatia bacterium | reverse complement strand
CGGTAATCGGGGTATCGATAACCCGCTTGGGTCCGAATTCGTCGAGCAGCCCTTGGGTGACCTTATACGCGCCCTGATACTGCGCGACCTCCTCGCCCAGCAGGAACACCCGGTAACCCCGGGCGGCCGCCAGGGCCGAGATCGGTGGCAGCAAATCCGTCGTGGCCAGCTTTTCGGGGACGCCGTCGCCGAGCCAGCGGCTGCCAACAACCACCCCCATCCCGTCGGCGTAGACGAGATCGGCGGCGGCCAGGTCCGCCCGATAGGCGCCGTCCTGCCGCGCCACAGGCACGCAGGAGGCGTACAACCCCAGTAATACCCGTTGGCGGCCGGCCTGCAGCTCGGTGTCGAGCCAGCTGATCAACGGCCAGAGCGACACTTTGTGCAACGGCAGGCCCAGGAAATCGACGCGTGGAAACATGGACGGTCCTCCCTCAGCCTCTACGGTGCAAGGGTTGCCGGACAAAGACACCGGCCAATGCGCCAGACAGGTTTGGCCGCTTTGGCCGAGTGAGGCACCGGCGAACAAGATTGGCCAACGTTCCCTGTGCAGGAAGCCCAACCGGCCGTAAGTGACGCCATGAGACAACCAGATGACAGCACCACCCATGGCGCCGGGCAGTCCAGATCCCGAGCAGGTGCTTGCTTTACAATTTGTTACATCATGGCTAGAGTGAGTGCGGAGCAAGCGCCACTACTCGCTTGGGATCTGGACCAAGGCCCCTTGGCAAATGTGGAGGATGAAGCGTTGGTCACCACCGTAAACGTGTCACCACCGACCGACACTCGCCAGTACCTGCTGGACACTTACCAGGCATTGCTTGGCGAGGTCATGCGGGGAGGCGGACTGGAAGTCATCGCAGAGCAGATGGCCGAACGCCTGCAGCGTCCCCTGATCATTGTCGACACCCGACTGGTCACCGTCGCCAGCCATTTCCCGGCCCGTGATCCCGGCTTGGCCGCCCGGGGCGTGAACCTCTTCGCCGAGTTGGAGCGCCTGGAGCCCCACGAGACGATCAAGCGCCTCAAGCTGGAGCGCCGGGTCCGTCAGATCGAGCTCCCTGTCGGTGAAAACGGTGAGGCCGGACCGGCGCTGATCACGCCGATCTTCGTCGAAGAGCAACTCTGCGGCTACGTCATCGCCGTCGGCCTGTCCGGCGAGGAAGACGCCTACGAGTCCCAGATGCTCTCCTGTGCGGCGATCGTCGCCGCCGTCGAGATGCGTCGCCTGAAGACGAAGATCACCACCGAGCAAAAACTCGGCAAGGTCTTCCTAAAGGAACTTCTCGGCGCCGACCCGTCCAAGGCAAATGAGCTCTACCGCAAAGCCCGCTACCTCGGTTACACGCTGGCCGAGGGGTACATGATGATCGTCGTTGCCCCCGACGACGCCCAGCCGGATGCCGGCATGGTCGCCAAGTTCCAGCAGCGGCTGGTCAAAGAGTGCTACCGGGCGACAGCCGGCGGCGGCCTGATTCACCAGCAGGGGGAGCAGTTCATCCTCTTTCACCCGATCAGCAGCAGCAGCAGTCCCAGCGAGGCGAAACGGTTCGGCGAACAGGTCGTCCAGCTCGGCCAAGTCAGCCAGTTGAAAGTCAGTGTCGGCGTCGGTGGCCTGCATCTCGGCCTCTCCGGCATTGCCAAAAGCTTTCAGGAAGCCCAGCAGGCCTTGCGTGTCAGCCGCCTGTGGGGCAATGGCCGCCTGACTTACTACGACGAGCTGGAGACTTACCAGCTATTGCTGCAGTCGACCGAGCAGCTGGATCTCTCCAAAGTGTCGCTGGGCGCCCTGGACACCCTGGTCGAATACGACCGCCGCACGAACTCCGAGCTGACCAAGACACTCGAAGTTTACCTGCAGTGCAACGGCAACATCACCAAAGCGACAAAAGCCCTGCACATCCACCGGAACACGATGAAGTATCGGCTGGAGAAGATCGTCGACCTCAGCAACATCGATCTGGACGATGCCGAGCAACGTTTCGAGCTGCAGCTGAATCTGAAGATCAACAAAATGCGCCAGGCGGTGCAACCCCTGCACGCCTGAGCCTGAACATTGCACGCCTGAGCCTCAGCCCGCCCGCCTAGTTCGATCCTCACAAGGGACCGACAGCGTCGCACCGTGCATTGCTCGCCATAGGCGGGCCATCCAGAAGGAGAGCTGGATGCCCCCTGGACCCGATTTTTCCACCCTGGGCCCGGTCCTGACGGTTTCACCGCCGCTGGGACCGGATGGCCGGGGCTGGTCCCGCCGGACCAAACGCCTGATGGACATCGTGCTTGCCGGGTCGACCCTCTTGGTGCTGTTGCCGTTGCTCCTGCTGATCGCCCTGGCGATCCGCCTGGATTCCACCGGCCCGGCACTGTATCCCCACACCCGGCTGGGCCGGCGGGGCCGGCCGTTCACGATGTACAAGTTCCGGTCCATGTGCCCGGATGCCGAGCACCTCAAAAAACACCTGCAGCACCTGAACACCCTGAAAGGACCCGTGTTCAAGCTGCCGGACGATCCCCGGATCACCCGCATCGGCCGGCTCCTGCGACGGACCAGCCTCGACGAACTGCCGCAACTGCTCAATGTGGTGCGCGGTGACATGAGCCTCGTCGGGCCTCGTCCGCCGCTACCGGCCGAAGCGGCCACCTATGCCACCTGGCACTGGCGCCGGATGGATGTCATCCCTGGCCTGACGGGCCTGTGGCAGATCTCTGGGCGGGCCAGCGAGCCGGATTTCGACCGCTGGGTCGCCTGGGACCTGCGCTATATCGACGAATGGAGCCTGGGGCTCGACCTGCGGATCATGTTGTATACCATCCCGGCCGTGCTGCGCGGGCACGGGGCTTATTGAGGATTCACGATGGAGCTTGCCGAGCTGATCCAACTGCTGCAGCGCCGCAGAGGCACCCTGCTGCGCTGTCTGCTGCTGGTCCCGATTGCGACCTGGCTGGTCATGGCCGTCCTGCCGGCGGAATATGCCGCCACGGCGATGATCGGCGTGGGTCGACCGGCCTGGCAGGCTCCGGACCTGGCCGGCCGGGGCAACGACTCCGGCCGGGGGGACGTGCACACCCAGGAAACCCTGGTGACGACGCCCAGCGTCCTGGCGGCGACCATCGACCGCCTGCAACTGACGGCGGGCACCCTGGACACCGCCAACTGCAACGGTCTCCTCTATCGGCTCATCCGGTGGTGGCGACCGCTTGCGGATCCCGGCACCGCCCTGGCCGTCTCTGACCTGAAGGGCCGGGTAACGGTCAAAAGCGTGCTGAACACCAGCCTGGTGGGCGTCACGGTGCAATGGCCGGATCCCGACGTCGCCCAGCAGATCGCCAACGCCGTGGCCGAGACCTACAGCCAGCACAACCAGCTGGAAGATGCCCGTGAAGCGACGACGACCCGGCGTTACCTCGAAGTCCAGGCCGGACGTGAGGGCCAGGCTCTCGCCAAGGCCGAAGCGGAAATGTCCGTTTTCCGTCGCCAGGCCGGCCCGCTGCTGACCGGCGATCCAACTGCCACAGGGCATCGGGTCGACGAGATCCAGCAGCAGGTCCGCGAAGCCCAGGCGGCCCAGGCCGAAGCGTCGGCCCGCCAATCCGCCCTGCAGGGGGCGCTCGCCGCCCGGGACCGGCAGATGGCCCAGTCCCTCGACCCCACCCAATCCCGGGAACGTGACCCATACTATTCCCAACTGCGTACCCGCCTCAGTGAGGCCAGCGCCGAGGCCCGCAGCTTCGGGGCCAAGGCCGGCACCCTCGCCAACGCCCTGGGCCAGGAGCGGAGCCAGCTGGCCCGGTTGCCGGAGCTGGAGCGGCGTCTGGCCGGACTGAGCCGTGAGGCGACGTTGCATCGCGAGGCCTTCCAAAACCTGCAGACCCAGCTGACTCAGGTACGCCTGGCCGAAGCGGCCAAAATCGGCACGGCCCGCCTGGTCGAGTCTGCCACCCGGCCCCTGGGACCGGCCTACCCCAAAAAGGGCCAGAACACGGCCCTGGCAATCATCGCCG
>JACMPN010000465.1 GCA_014377495.1 Candidatus Sericytochromatia bacterium | reverse complement strand
GCTCGTCGCCGGCCTCGGCCGGGACCAGGGAAGCGGCACCGGCAGCGACCCACTCGGGCCAGAGGACGATCCAGACTGCCAGCAGGGCCGGCCCGATAAACAGGCCCACTGGTCCAAACACCGCCAGCCCGCCCAGCAGGGCGACCAGCGCCTGAAAATAGGGCAGCCGGGCCGACCCGCTGATCACGAGGGCCCGGACCACATTATCGACACTGCTGACGGCCAGGACACCCCAGATCAGCAGGGCCGTCCCCTTGAGCCAGGCACCACTGAGCAGCAACCCGATGGCAGCCCCCCCCCAGACCACGCCCGAAAAGAACGACAACACGGCCAGCACCGCCGTGACCACCCCCAACAGCACCGGCGCCTCCAGGCCCACGACGACGTAACCCAGGGTCGCCACCAGCCCTTGGGCGACCGCGGCGAGGATCACCCCGCCGAACACCGCCCGCAACGCATCCTGCACGGGTCCGATCAAGCGCTCGACACGGGCGCCGAGGAAATGCACGGCGATCGCCCGCACCTGCCGATGATAGCGGTCACCGTTCCGGTAGAGGAAGAACAGCGTCAACAACGCCAACAGAGCCTGCACCAGACCCTGCCCGACACCGAGCAGGGCCCGCGTGCCGGGGCCCGCCAGGGACCGCAGCACCTCCGGGTCGAACTTGCCATGGCGAATCGTCTCCCCGGCGGATTGCCAGAGATCCCCGAGCACGGGCAGATCCCGCAGCCACAGCGGGGCAGGTGGCAGTTCATTGGCGGCCCGCGTGACAAAGTTCATGGCCGGGCCGATTTCGGACATCACCAGGCGCAGGATCAGCGGCAACGGCAGCAGGACGATCACGATCAGCAACAGGCACATGGCGCTGGCTGCCAGCGTATCGCGCCCCTGCAGCATCCGTCTCAGCCAGCGGTACACCGGCCATGTGGCAATGGCCAGGACAATGGCCCAGCTGACCCCGGTAGCCACGGGCCAGAGGACCAACCCGGTCAGGATCACCAGCACAGTGCCGGCAATTGCCCAGGAGACGGGACGTTCCGGCGGCATGTCGGTGGGGACGGGACGGTGCTCGTGCATGACTGGCCTTCGCCCTAATTCGATCGCCCCAGTGTATCAGGCTGATCACAGCCGATCGCAGTGGCGTCGGGAACCGAGCTTCCCAGCGGCCCACTCCTATTTAGAACACCCGGCGAAACTGATGGTTGTACGTATCGGAGACCAGCATGCTGCCGTCGGAGGCAAAGTTGATCCCAGTCGGAAACGACAGCCTGGCCAGGGTCGCCAGTCCGCTTTCGCCACCCCATCCGGCGATCCCGGTGCCGGCAACCGTGGTGATGAGGCCATCGAACGCGCTGATCCGACGGATCCGGTGATTGCCGAAATCAGCGACATAGAGGTTTCCCCGAGCGTCCAGCGTCAGGCGGTTCGGCCGATTGATCTGGGCCAGGGTGGCCGGGCCGCCGTCGCCGCTATCACCCGCGACACCAGTGCCGGCGACCGTGGTGATCACCCCGGTCGTCAGGTTCACACGCCGGATGGTGTGGCCGTCAAAATCGGTGAACCACAGGGTGGTGCCCGACACGGCGACCCCACCGGGACCGACGATCCCCGACGCCGTGGCCTGCACCCCGTCGGCGCCGGGGGTGGCCGTCCCGTTGCCGGCCAGGGTCACCATCGTGCCGCTGCCGGGGGTGAAGCGGCGGATACGTTTGTTGGCGAAGTCGGATAGGTAAATCTGGTTGGTCGAGTCGATCGCCAGGCAAAAGGTGTTGATCCGGGCAGCCGTCGGGGAAAGCCCCTCGCCGTTGTAGGCGGCCGTGCCATTGCCGGCGACGGTGGTGATGATCCCCGAGGGCATGGCCATCCGGCGGACGCGGTTGCTATCGGTGATGTACAGGTTGCCGGTCGAATCCAGGACGATGTCGCTCGGACTGCTGATCGTCGCTGATATTGCCGGGCCGGTGTCACCGGTCGATGAGGCGGTGCCGGTGCCGACGACGGTGCTGATGTTGCCGGTGCCGGCGTTGATCCGCCGGGTGCGGGTGGTGGCCCGGTCCACGACGTAGAGGTTGCCCGTCGCATCGTAGAGAGCCGCCTGGGGGTTGCGCAGCTGGCTATTGGCTGCCGCTGCACCGTCGCCGGCGAACATGGTGGCTGAGATCCCGCACAGGGTGCTGATGACGCCCGTTCCCCCATCCACCTTGCGGACCCGGCTGTTGCCGAATTCGGTGATGAAGAGGTTGTCGCCGGCATCCACCGCGACGGCGGTGGGGGTGGACAACTGGGCCGCCGTCGCCGCCGCCCCGTCACCGCTGTATCCGGCGCTCGCGGAGCCGGCCACCGTGCTGATGAAGCCGGTGGCGAGGGTGATTTTGCGGATGCGGTGATTGGTGCCGTCCGCGATGTAGATGTTGCCGGCCATGTCCGTGGTGACGCCGTAAGGCTGATTCAGGGTTGCCAAGTTGGCGGCCGCACCATCGCCGGTAAAACTGGCGGCACCCGTGCCGGCCACCGTGGAGATCAGGCCGCCTGGCACGGTCAGCCGACGGATGCGGTGATTGAGCCGATCACATAGCAACAGATTGCCGCTGGGCTCGAAGGCCAGCAGGGTGGGACCATTGATCTGAGCGGTGGTCGCCGCCCCTTCGACGTTGTAGCCGCCCGCCCCGGTGCCGGCGACGGTGGTGATCACGCCGGTGGCGCTGGCGATGCGGCGGATGCGGTGACCGATGTTTTCAGCGATGTAGACGTTGTCGCCACTGTCGATCGCCAGACCCCAGGGTTTGTTGACCTGGGCGGCTGCCGCCTGACCGAGATCACCTGAGGACCCGACCGTACCGGTGCCGGCGACGGTACTGATCAAGCCGGTGGCGGCGGACACCTTGCGGACACGGTTGGCGTCGCGATCAGCGATGTACAGGTTGCCCAGACTGTCCCAGGCCGTTGCGACCGGGGACGTCAGGTTCGCAGCGGTCGCTGTGAGGCCGTCCGGGCCATACAGGTAAGAGCCCAGGCCTGTCCCCACGGCCGTGGCGATCAGTCCGGTTGCCTGGTCGATCCGCCTGACACGGTTGCCAAGGGTATCGGAGACATAGAGCTGGTTGCCACGCAGGGCCAGGGCCTGTGGTTGGAAAAGGGCGGCCCCCGTTGCCAGCCCACCTTCGCTGACTCCCAGCCCGATCGTCCGCTGGATCGTGGTGCCGATCGGGGTGCTCAGGCTGCCGGTGATCGTGTTGGCATTGTTGGACACGGTCACGGACCCGACCGGACGATCCGGCGTGCTTTGGCCGCCATTGCGGACCGCCGCCCAGAGCGTGTAGGTGCCGTTGGCCAGGTTGCGGATGCGGAACGTCGAGGCCGTGGTCGCAAAGGTCGGCACGATGACGGCCTGACTGGCATCGACGAGGGTGGCGGTGATCGTCCCGCTGAGTCCCCCGGCGATGGTCACGGTGGCATCGGCCCCCCGTAGCAGCAGCATCG
>JACMPN010000464.1 GCA_014377495.1 Candidatus Sericytochromatia bacterium | reverse complement strand
GGCCCCCCAGACCGGCGCCCGCCTTCCTGTTGGAGATGGGGTTCGGGTCGCGCTTCTGGGACTTGGACATCGACGCCTTGGCGAGGGTGGTCTCGATCTCCATGACGATCTGCGCCTTGGTGGCGGCAGCGGCCATGGTGTCGCCGCCCAGTTTGAAGACCTTGGCCACATGCTTGACGTAAGCGGCCCGCAACACCGTGGAGGTGGCATCGTCCTTGGTGTAGTAGTCCCGATTGGGCATCCCCAGCCCGCCTTGGACGGCCTCGGCGATCACTCTGGTGCTGTCCTTGAAGTCCAGCGTCGAGCCGAAGCTGAACAGAGGACGTGATCCTCGCACGTGCAGGTGTGCGAGGGCCTTGATGAAGCTGGCCCGGTCCTTGATCCCGTCGATCAGGGTCATCTCAGCCTGTGGCGGCTTGATGCCGGCCGCCTCGATGCGGGCCGTGTCCATGAAGCTGGCGTAGAAATCACCGATCTTCTGCTCGTTTGGAGCTGGACTTGGCGTGGCGGTTCGTCGCCGCCTGATCGAGGATTGCCCGCAGCGCCTGCTGATTTTTGTCGGCGAGGCGGTGGTAGGTGCCCCAGGACGGATACTCGGGCGGGATGGGATTTTTGGCCAGCCAGCCGCCGATCGCAAACTTGTAGAAGTCCACCGTCGGCTTCACGGCGCGGTCCAGATTGCTGATATCGAAGCCATGACCGGTGGTCACTGCGGACTTTGCCAGGGCAGGTCCGCTCAGGGCGCCAAAGGTGGCGGTCGTGACGCTGAGCCCGGCCAACATGGCGAGAGTGGCTTTGCTTGGCGTCTGGCGTGGGGTCATGGTCATCTCGGTCAGGCAATGGGTGGGGCCCAGTCTAACTCAACGTGCCACCGCTGGATGCCCGGCACGTCCAAGGGACGCCACGCCGGGCCAGTTTGGTCAGCACTTGTGAGATCCCCTCTGGACACAAGCGCTGTTTATTGGCGTAAGCTGACGGTCCAAATGGAGTACTTCGTCGACGTCGGGTCTCAACCGCAGGCAATCGATGGGGCAACTGCTGTACGCAATCCAGAGGCTGGATCCAAAGAAGACGGTCCCATGGACCCGGACCACCATCGCTGTGCCGCTTGGCGGGACGGTCGTGGCTGGTGGGGCCCTGGTGATAAACAGAAGAGGAAAATACAATGGCAACGAAGATGGAAAAGCCGGTCACCCGTGAAATCACGATCGGTGGCGTGCGCGTGAACGTATCGATTAGCGCCGAAGGCGTTGAATACCAGCCGGTCGGTCGTCGTTCGACGGTCACGATCGATCATGACGGCCTCGTCAAACAGTTGCTCGAGAACGCCGAGTCCAAGGCGAAGGCCTCCTTCAAGGATGCCGGCCTGACCGTCTAGTCTCTGCCGGACACCGCCGTCACGTACACCTGCGTGGCCAGGCTGTGACTTTTGAGTACAACGACAAGCCGACCCCGCTCCGGCAGGGTCGGCTTGTCGTTTGGCGGTGCTGTCGCCTAGTGCATCCCGATGGCTTCCTTGGCCTGTTCGGAGATTTGGTTGGCCCGTCCGGCGATCTCGCCTTTGATCGGGATGCCCATGTAGCTGCGGTCCTCGATCGAGACCCGGTCCAGCATTTCAGCCAGGGTAAACAGGGTCGGAGCCCACAGGCCCAGAAATAAACCGGTCTGCCGCTTGTCCCTGCCGCCGCCGAGCAAGCCCCGGAAGAACACGAACGCCGACCCGATCACGGACAAGGCCCCCAGAATGAAGGCGCCGTAGCTCAAGGTCTTAACGGTCTGGTTGGTCATCGCCCCTCCTCATCACACGTAATTCAAAAGGCCCTCCCCCTGGTGTGAGGCGCTCAGGTGATGACGCTGCAGTGGCGGGCACGTGCGGGGATGGACGCATGTACGGCCTGATGAAACCACGATTCGGCACCGGGGGCCAGAAGTCACGGGCGGGTGGGCATGCCACACCTTCTTGGCGCTACAGTGTCACAGTCACACCCCACATTGAGGATCCGCATGATGATCACAGGCGTTGATGTCGTCACGTTGCCCGCCTCTGACATGGCTCGGGCCGCCGCCTTTTACCGGGATATCCTGGGATTGCAGACCTCATCGCCTCCGTCGGACCGCAATCTGGAGTTTGCCATCGGCGCGCAGACCCCCTGCTTGATGCGACTGGAAGTGCTCGGCATGCCGTTTCAGCCCGCGGCCAGTGTCATGCTTTCCTTGGCCGTGGCGGACGTGGATCAGGCCGTGGCCGATCTGCTGGCCAAAGGGCTGCCCTTTGCCCAGCCCGTCATGGATACCGGCGTCTGCAAGATGGCCTTTGGCCATGATCCCGAAGGCAACGCCCTGATGCTGCACCGCCGGTACGCTGCGGAAAGCCTGAACTGAGCCTGCCCACCCATGATCGCCTGCACGCTCTGCGCCGGGGACTCCGTCCCCTTTTTCGCCGAAGTCAAAGGTCGCCATTACTATGAGTGCGCCACCTGCCATCTCGTCCTGATGGCCCCCGACGAACGTCTCGGCGCCGATGACGAGCGTCAGCGCTATGAAACGCACGAGAACGATCCCGCCGACCTGCGCTACCGGGCCTACCTGCAACAGGTATCCGACCCGCTGATGGCGGTGTTGGCCCCGGGTGCCCGGGGCCTCGACTTCGGCTCCGGTCCGGGTCCCACCCTCTGGCTCATGTTCGAGGAGCAGGGGTATCCCATGGCCATTTATGACCCGTTCTTCGCCCCGGACACTGGTGTGCTGGACGAGACCTACGACTTCATCACCTGCACGGAAGCGGCGGAACACTTCTACGACCCGGCTGCCGAGTTCGCCCGTTTCGACCGGTTGCTCACGCCGGGCGGTTGGCTGGGGATCATGACGACCCTGCGCGAACAGGACCGGCCCTTTGACACCTGGCAATACGTGCGGGACCTGACTCACGTTTGTTTTTATGAAGCGCGGACGATGAAATGGATCGCTGAACGGCATCGGTGGGCCCTGTCCGTGCCATCGAAAAATGTTGCGATTTTTCGGAAAGCCCTCCCGTAACCATCGCGCCCTGAACCGGGTCGGGCATGACGAAATCTTCGTGGATCCTTAATGTCGGCTTGAGAAATAACGCGGTGGGCTGAGTGGCCCGGGCCCCCTGTTTTTGACCCCGCCGCGAGCCGCTGAAAAAACGCTGCGGCCGCGTAATACCCCCATTTCTTTACCTTGCAAACGGCCACCATTTGTGCTGATTGACACCCCCGGCGGCCCGTCATAATCTGCTACTTCCAACCGGTCGCTTGGCAGGGAAATTCCGGTGAAAATCCGGGGCTGTCCCGCAGCGGTAAGTGAGCGAAACTCACAAGCCCGAATGCCTGCCCCAACGACCAGATTTGCGATGGATTTACCACCCGTTCGCCGTCCCAGCACCGCTGCGAGGAATCAGAGGCATGGCAATGGCAACTCATGAGGCCGTCAAGGCGGAAGCGGTCCATCTCGTCGAGATGGTCTTCCCCAATGCCACCAATCACTACGGCACGATGTTTGGCGGCAAGGTCCTGGAAATGATGGATCGGGCGGCCTTCATTGCCGCCACCCGTTTCTGCCGCCTGGCAGTCGTCACGGCTTCGACGGAGCGCATTGATTTTTTGGTCCCCGTCAAACAGGGTTACCTGGTCGAGCTGGTCGCCAAGGTGGTCTTTGCCGGCCGGACCTCCCTGAGCGTCAAAGTCGAGTTGTTCGCTGAACACCCGCAAGCCGAGGGCAAAGAGTTGGCGACGACCGGTTACTTTCACATGGTGGCCCTCGGGCCTGACGGCCGTCCCGCCCAAGTCCCCACCCTGGCCTGTCTCACTGACGACGATGCGGCCGAAGTCGCCCACGTCGTGGCGATGCGGAACGCCCGCAAAGAGGCGGACCAGTAACGTTCACCGAGTACGATTTTTCGACCCACCGGATCAGATCCAGCCCCCCATCGCCCTGCGAGGCGCTGCGACCCACCCGTCGCAGAACCAATGGCGACGACTCACCGACAGAAAGGCAAGCATGCAAGTCATCAAACGCGACGGCACCCGTGAAGCAGTCAAATTCGAGAAGATCCTCAACGCCGTCTCCCGGGCCTGTGACGGCCTGCAGGGCGTCGAGTCCGTCGAAGTCGCCAAGCAGACGATCAGTGGCCTGAACGAGGGCACGACGACCCGCGAACTGGATGAGCGCTCGATCGCCACGGCCGTCATGCTGATGACCGAAGAGCCGAACTACTCCAAAGTCGCCTCCCGCCTGCTATCCACCTTCATCCACGAAGAAGTCGGCCTCGACGCCGCCTTTGTGGAATACCTCCATCAGGGCGTCGACCTCGGCCTGATCGATCCCGCCGTGGTCACCCTGGCTGAGACGGGTCTGACCGACCTGATCGGCGCCATCGACCACAAGCGGGACCAACTGTTCGAATACTTCGGTCTGAAGACCGTCTACGACCGGTACCTGCTCCGCCATCCGATCTCCCGCCGGGTGATCGAACGGCCGCAATGGATGTTCATGCGGGTCGCCCTCGGCCTGTCCGAGACCGTGGCCGAAGCCATCTCGCTCTATGAGATCGTCAGCACCTTCCAGTACATGCCGGCCTCGCCCACCCTCTTCAACTCCGGCACCCAGCACGCCCAGATGTCGTCCTGCTACCTGCTCACCGTGGGTGACGACAGCCTGGAGGGCATCTACAAGGCCTATACCGACTGCGCCCGCCTGTCCAAGTGGTCGGGCGGCATCGGCATCGACTGGACGCCGGTCCGGGCCGCAGGTGCTTTGATCAAGGGCAACAACGGGATCAGCAGCGGGCTCATCCCCTTCCTGAAGGTCATGGACTCCTCGGTGCATGCGGTCAACCAGGGCGGCAAGCGCAAGGGGGCAGCGGCGATCTACGTGCAGCCCTGGCACGCCGACATCGAGTCGTTTCTCGATCTGCGGAACAATACCGGTGCCGAGGAGCGGCGGACCCATCATCTGAATCTGGCTCTCTGGATCCCCGATCTGTTCATGCGGCGGGTCGAGGCGGATGCCGAGTGGAGCTTGTTCTGCCCGTCCGATTACCCGGAACTGATCGAGCTTTGGGGCGACGCCTTCGATACCCGTTACGAAGCCCTGGAAGCGGAAGGCAAAGCCCGCCGCAGCGTCTCCGCCCGGGCCCTCTATGCCCGGATGCTGCAGACGCTGGCCGAGACCGGCAACGGCTGGTTCTGCTTTAAAGACGCCAGCAACCGTCGGTCGGCTCAGACCAAGCTGCCCGGGAACGTCATCCACTCCAGCAACCTCTGCACGGAGATCCTGGAAGTCACCAGCGCCAGCGAGACGGCCGTCTGCAACCTGGGCTCCGTGAACGTCGGCGCCTTTGTCACGGCGGATTCCACCTTCGACTTTGAGGGATTGCGCAAGGTCGTCCGCACGGCGGTCAAGTTCCTGGACCGGGTCATTGACCGGAATTTCTATCCGACCGCAGAAGCCGCCAATTCGAACAAGCGTTGGCGGCCGGTGGGTCTGGGCCTGATGGGCCTGCAGGATGCCCTGTTCAAGCTGCGCCTGCCCTTCGAGTCCGATGCGGCCCGCACCCTGTCGAGCCGGATCAGCGAAGTGATCTACTACGAAGCCCTGCAGGCTTCGTTGGGCACCCCGTTCCCAGCGTACGAGGAATCCCGCTACACCGACGGCACCCTGCAGATCGATCTGGCGAAATCGGCCGGGGCGAGCCTGCCGGCGCTGAACGAGGACTGGGCGGGTTTGCGCCAGCGGATCGTCGAGCAGGGGCTGCGCAACAGCCAACTGATCGCCATTGCGCCGACGGCCACGATCGGGGCCATCGTCGGTGCCTATGAATGCGTCGAGCCGCAGATCTCGAACCTGTTCAAGCGGGAGACGCTCAGCGGCGAGTTCCTCCAGATCAACCGGTATCTCGTCGAGGATCTGAAGCAGCTGGGCTTGTGGCATGCCCGCACCCGCAGCCAGCTGATCGCCGGCGAGGGCTCCATCCAGGCCATCGAGGGCGTTCCTGATGAGCTGAAGGCGCTGTACAAGACAGCATGGGAACTCCCCCAGAAGAACCTCATCGACATGGCCGCCGACCGTTCGGCGTTCATCTGCCAGTCCCAATCCCTGAATCTGTTCCAGGAAAACCCGAACATGGGCAAACTGTCCTCCATGTACATGTACGCCTGGAAAACCGGCCTGAAGACGACTTATTACCTGCGCTCACGGGCCAGGACCGCCATCGCCAAAACGACGCTCACCGATCTGGATGCTCAGGATCTGCAGGAGACCTCGGCCATCGCCTGCTCCCTCGAGAATCCCGAATCCTGCGAATCCTGCCAATAGGAGATTTCCCCTTGCTACTCGACTCCAAGATTGAAATGACCCTGCGGCCGATGCGTTATCCGCAGTTCTTCCAGCAGTACCGGGATTCCCAAAAGAATCTGTGGACGACGGACGAGCTGGATTTCAGCATCGACCTGACCGACCTGCGCGAGCGGATCACGGCCCCTGAGGCCCACCTGATCCGCCGGTTGGTGGCGTTCTTCGCCACGGCCGACAACATCGTCGCCCACAACCTGGTGCTGAACCTCTACAAGCACGTGAACTCGCCGGAGTACCGGATGTTCCTGGGCAAGCAGCTCTACGACGAGATGCTGCATGTGGAGACATACCTGTTGCTCGTCGACACCTACATCAGTGACCCTGAGGAGCGGCGGGAGGCCTTTGCCGCCTACGAGTCGATCCCCAGCGTCAAAGCCAAAGCCGACTTCGCCTTCCGTTACATGGACAGCATCGAGAAGCTCGACGTGCTGGACACGGATGACAAAAAACAGCAGTTCGTCATCAACCTGATCTGCTTTGCCTCCTGTATCGAAGGCCTGTTCTTCTTCAGTTCCTTCGCCTACGTCTACTTCCTGCGCAGCAAGGGGCTATTGCCCGGCCTGGCCACGGCGACGAACTGGGTCTTCCGGGACGAGAGCATGCACCTGGAAGCGGCGATGACGGTCGTGGCCGAGCTGCGCGTGGAGTATCCCGCCCTGTTCACCCCGGCCCTGGAGTCGACCGTGCGCCAGATGATCGGCGAGGCCATCGAGATTGAGTTGCAGTTTGCCGATGACGTGCTGCAACTCGGCGTTACCGGGATTTCCCGGGGCCAGATGGCGGATTACCTGCGCTATTGCGCCGATCAGCGCCTCGTGCAGCTGGGCTATGCACCGCAGTACAAGGTGGGCAATCCCTTTGGCTTCATGACCCTGCAGGACGTGCAGCCGCTGACGAACTTCTTCGAAAAGCGGGTGACGGAATATCAAAAGGGCTTCGAGGTCAAACTCGACGAGATGAGCTTTTCCGACGCCTTCTAGGCGCACGATCGGCGTTGGGCAGGGGCCGCCGCCGGACCAAAATGCCAAGGGGCTGACTTGCGTTGCGATTCAGCCCCTTGAGCGTGCTATGGATTAAAGGATCGCTGACTGAAAGGCGCCCTGACCATGAAATCCATCGCCACCCCCCTCCTGATCATTGCCCTCTGCTCGGCGGCTACCGGCTGTGGGGGGTCCGTCCTGACCCCCGGCCTGACCCCCCGCCAGGCGGTCAGTCAGAAGCTGTTCGAACAGGGTCGGAAGATCGACATGCCCCAAAAGACGCAGGACTGCATCGTCGCCCGGATCAACAGCGGTCTGACGGATGCGGAGATGGCCAGGGCCGATGCCAAAATGGCTGCCGGAGGTGTTGATGCCACGGCATCCGGTGTGCTCACAGTCGCCGTCATCAAGTGCCTGATCAACGCCACGGATCGCTAAAGGGGTCAGTGCACAGCTGCCGGGGCAAACGCCGCAAATGAAATCGTTCCGTTGCCCACTGTTGCCTGCACCAGGTGGATCTGGCGGATGTAGCGGGCGATTTGTTTGGGGCGGACGAGTTTCTGGCAGATCACCTGGACGACGGCCAGCGAGTCGTCCCAGTTGTTGTTCAGGGTCTGATTTTTCGTGCGACCGTTGTGGTTGAAGATCAGACACAGGTCCATCGGCAGCGAGGGCGGCGCTGCAAAGCCGGCATCCGGGCAGGACGCCCGCAGGCGGTTCATCTGCGCCTCGTTGGAAACCATCGCCGAATAGGCCACCAGCTGGACCAACGCATTGAACGGCGGCGTATCGATCGCCGACTTGTACTGGGCCAGCATCAGTCGGCCGTCCGGCTCGCCTTTCAGGACGTAGTCCAGCTGTGTCCCGGACCCTTCGTAGTTGTTGCTGGAGCCCCGACCCCGCACCAGGTACGGCTCGCGCTCGACGTAGCTGAACCCGAAATCCGCCGTGACCGCATGGGGCCCCGGGTGGCTCAAGAAGAAATGGGACAGCGCCGACATGGACAGGGGACCGTCCGGATCCTGGGCTGACAGGGCGTTAGTGTCCTGCCGCACGGCCTTGTCCCGGTCCGGTCGCTCTTTTTTGAACATTGTCGGCAGGGTGGTTTCATACTGCCCCAGGATAAAGACGCTGTCGAGATAGGCGTCGATCAGCTCATCGAGGTTTTCCTTGCAATAGACTGCGGCGTCGTAGTCAGCCCGCTGGCTCGTCACCACCTTGGCCTTGCGGGCCAATTCATGGAGACGGGTGATCTTCAGGGACATGCAGACGCTCTTTCGGCAGCCAGGGGCGGGTTTGATCGACACGCCAGCATAGCACCCGGGCGGGCGGTCCTCCGGGGTCCAGGATCAGGACGGGAGGCGTGCCCGATCACTCCGCGGCCAGTTGCAGCATGCCGGGCTCGGTAACGGTCAAGGTGCGGCCCGGCGAAGTCTCCGGGATGCCAGCCGCCAGCAGGGCCCGGGCCAGCGCCTTGCCCCAGCGGCGTTCGACGACGCCGGTGGCGATCTGCAGGGAGCTGTCCCGGTCCTGGGCCACACAGTGACGGGCCAGGGCATCCAACGGCCCGGACGGCAGCGGCAGGGCTGGGACCAGGTCGGCGATGGCACGGCTGTGGCCCGTCGACACGGCCCGCCAGAATAGTTCGCCTGCGGCGCTCTGCCGATTGAGCCGCCAGTCGAGCCAAGGCGCTTGCAGGGGTGGATCCGTCGCACCGACCCAGCGGACCTCGTTTTCCGACAGCAACAGGCCGCGGATGCCGAGGCTTTCGGCCGGAATGTGCCGGACAGTGAGGAAGATCGGTGACGTCATGGGCACGCTTTCGACTCACGGGATACTTCGAGCGGAGTAGCGGTGGGTTACAGCAGCAGGGTACCAAACGCAAAAGAACCTTCCTGAGTGAGGAAGGTTCTGGGCCAGTCTTTGCCGATTAACGAGCCCGGCGAGCCCGCGAGGCTTCGGCTTTACGCCGGCTATCGCTGGGTTTTTCGTAACGTTCCCGCCGTTTGATTTCGGTCAGGACGCCGGCTTTTTGAATCTTCTTTTTGAACCGTTTAAGGGCGCTGTCAATAGATTCGTTCTCGCCGAGACGAACTTCTGCCATATTTTCACCCCCTTCCGAACCAAATAAAATGTCGCTGTCATTTCTCACAGGTGCCAAGCATAGCATGGTCACGCGTGTTCAGCAAAACGATGGGCCGTGTTGCCAAACTCAGCGAGCCTTTTCACCCCCTGTGCGTGACGAGCGCCAGGCAATTGCCCGATGAAAGCACTAGGGCAATTGAATTGTCGTTCCGAATACCGGTTTGGGGGGTCGGTATCTCATTCCGGCCAATTATTTCGTCCGATCCGACGGACTTTACTACCGGTATCTGATTCGATCGGCAGGGCACAACTGCTACCGTCGCTTCTGGCAGCTGATTTTCCGGTGATTGCTGTGATCGCTAAGCGGCTCTGTCTGCGAGTCCGGCCGGGGGTATCGCCTCGGCTGTGGCTTGGACGTCGCAGGTGGGCAACGTAAAGGCGAAGGTGCTGCCGGCCCCGGCTTCACTGCAGACCAGGATGATCCCGCCCTGCATTTCAACCAATTGACGGGAAATGAACAGTCCCAGACCGGTGCCACGTTGGCTGAGCGTTTCCGGCCTGGCGATCCGGCGGAATTTCTCAAAAATGTAGGAGGTTTCGGTGGCCGGGATGCCGGGGCCATGATCGGTCACCTCGATCCGTACATACGCACCGACGTGCTGGGCGCCGATCTCGACGGTGGTGTGGGGTGGCGAGTACTTGATGGCGTTGTCCACGAGGTTGATCAGGATGCGGCTGACATGATCGCTGTCCGCCCAGATGGCGGGCAACGGCGCATCATCGCGAATTTGCAGACGCATGACCGTGGCACGGGCCGCGGCGATCGGCTGCAACTCGTCGACGATGCGTGACATCAGTTGATCGATGGCGATGGCCTGGGGGCGCACCGGCAAACGCCCCTGCTCGATCTGGGCGACCCGCAGGAGGTCGTCGATGATGCGGCCCAAGCGCTGACCCTGCTGGTGGATGCTCTCCAGCATCTGGGCCCGCCGGGCCTCGTCGAGGGGATAGCGATCGCCCGCGATCAGCAGCGCCAGATACCCTTGCATGATCGTCATCGGCGTCCGCAGTTCGTGGGCAGCCAGTGAAATGAAATCCGACTTCAGGCGGCTGACCTCCTCTTCATGGGTGACGTCGCGCAGGGTGATGACGAGGGTGTCCCCGACATCGATCGGCACAGCATTGAGCCGCAACGCCAGGGGCGACGCGCCGGGCCTAGGCAGGGCCTGTATCCGGTCCAAGACCCGGGTGTTGGGACAGTCGATCCCGAGGGCTTCCTGGCAGGTCAGACCGATCAGCGTCGATGCGTCCCGCCCCAGGAGGGTGCAGGCGCTGCAGTTGACCTGCTCGATGCGCTGATCGGCACCGACGAGGAGCAGCCCTTCGGACAGCGAGTAGACGATGGCGGCGGAGCGGCGGTGTTCCGTCTCGATTTGGCGGAGGTATGCGTCCCGGTCACGTTCGGTCTGCCGCTGCTCGGTGACGTCCTGGCAGGTGCCAATGAATCTGAGCGGGCGCCCGTCCGGGTCCAACACCACCCGGAAGTGGTTGAAGACATGGCGGATCGTCCCGTCGGGTCGGATGATGCGCACCAGCACCGTGAACACCTGCCCGGTCGCCGATGCCGAGGCCTGCCGCACGAGCTCGTCCACGTCGGCCCGGTCTTCCGGATGCACCCGCTGCGTAAAGGCGTCGAAGGTCCCGGCAAATTCCTGCGGCGACAAATCGAAGATGCGGAACAACTCCTCGGACCACATCAGGTGATCACGGGTCATGTCCCACTGCCAGCTGCCGATATGCGTCAGGCGTTGAGACTCGGCGAGGAGCGACTCGCTTTCGGCGAGCCGCACTTCGTGGCGTTTCCGTTCGGTGATGTCGGTGACCATGCCCAGGGCTCCGACAAAGCGGCCGCCCTCGACGATGGGGCTGGCGGCCACGAGGGTCGCCACGGGGTGACCGTCCCTGTGCCGAAAGGTGAAGTCGTGGGTCTCCTGCGCCGTATGCAGCCGTCTTTCCCAGTTGACGCGCGCCACAGCCTTTGCGGCGTCGTCCATAAAGGCGAACATCGGCCGGCCGAGCATTTCGTCGGGCCGATAGCCCAGCATGTCGCCCATCCTGACATTGGTGAAAACGGTTCGGGCCTCGGCATCCAGGACCCAGACCCCTTCTTCGGTGGTCTCGATGATGCGGCGGTAGCGTTCGTCGGTGCGCTGGCGGGCCGCCTCGGCGTGCTGGTGTTCGGTCAGGGCAGCCGCCAGGATCAGCACCGTGATCGCTTCGACCGCCAGGAAGGCCTGGAGATTGAGCAGGCGCTCACCCAGGCTGCCGGACACGAAGGGGCCAATGCCCGCAACCGTCATGGCCAGGGTACTGCAGGCGACGGCCAAAAGCGCCGTCGTCGTGCCCCGGGGACCATACCGGACGGCAGCCCCGATCAGCAGTGGAAAACTGGCATACGTGAGGGCATGGGGGCTGAACACCCCACCGGTCAAAAAGCCGGAGACGACCAGGCAGACGACGATCAGGGCGAGGAGCAGTTTGCCGGGCGCCAGCAGGGTGCGCCGCTCCCAACTGCTAGGGCAGGCCCAGGTGACGAGGAACGGGGTGACGAGCAGGATGCCCAGCATGTCCCCAAACCACCAGGTGGCCCAGATCCGGGGGAGATCGGGGCTGCCGGCGAGCCCCCCCAGCCAGAGGCTGGCCATCCCGACCGTGGCGCTGATCGCCGTGCTCAGCATGGCGGCGAGCACCAGGCCGAGGACGTCATGATTGCGTTCCAGCGACAAGCGAAAGCCGAAGAGCGTGATCAGCCCGTATGCAGCGGCGACGGCCGCGAGGGTATTGCCAATGGCGATCCCGATGGCGGTGGGCAGCGGCACGATCACCACATTGACGAGGAAGGCCGCCGCCGCGATGACCGGCCACATCCGGACGCCAAACAGCAGGAGCGCCGCCACGGCGATCCCGGACGGCGGCCAGACGAGCGTGACGACACTGTGCACGGGCGCCAGGCTGAGGCCGGCCTCGGCCGTCAACACGTACAGCGCAAAGACGATGCCGGCACGCAGCCAAAACGATGCAGGAAGCACTGGCAAAGTGGGATACCCCCTCTGGGCACCGGCAAACCGCGAAAAATTGCCCTGCGCATCGTAGCCGGTAACGCCGCCTCACGCAGGCAACAGCGGACATGCGGTAATGCGGTGCCTTCCCCAGTCATGGCGGGCCTTGTGGTCGTCGTTCGCCCGGTGTTGCCACCGCCGAGGGCACCGGGCCGGGGCGGGCGACCCTGGCAACGTCCCGCCCGACGGCGACCGTTACATGCCTCAGGATTTCGTCACGACGGTTAGCGGATCGTTAGGACTGTTATCAAATACAGCCACCGTGCAGACGTATAAGTGAGATAGGGTCGTCGTTTCGGCCGCCCGATGATACCCGACGATGCGCCAATGGAGAGGTTCAGCCCATGATCAGTCCTGCGTGCCAGATGTCATCTCAACCCGCGTTCGCCCCTCGGCGGCCTTACGGCATGTCGACACGATTTCTGTCGCTTGCCATGGCCGCGATCGTGCTGCTGCCCACGTCGGCCGTTGCCGCCCCGTCAACGCAGCCGAGCAGCCGATCGGTGTCGGTGGCCAGTGCCACTCGGAACGCCCGCCCCACGACGCCGGTGCTCGGCGATCCGCTGCGGTTCTTCGTCACCCAGTTCCGCTCGGAGTGGAATCCGAACGAGGCCCTCGGACGCAACGGGAACTGCGGTCCGGCCTGCGTGGTCATGGCCGCGATCGCCTTCAACCGGGTCAAGGCCCAACCGCAACTTGCCAGCCGCCAGGTGCGGACGGCGCGCATCAAGGGCACCGGCCAATGGCGGCCCGGTGACGGGACCAGCGTCGAGCATTTGGCAAAAGGGGCCCGCCACTATGGCCTCGACGCCACGGCCGAGACGAAGAGTTCCATCGCTGCCCTGACGGCCCACGTGCAGGCTGGCGGCCTGGCGATCTGCTGCGTCGCCCCCCGGCTGATCGATCCGTCGTATCACAGCCTCGGGCATTACGTGCTGGTCACGGCGATCGACAAGGCCGGCGTGCACATCAACGACCCGGGCCGGGGACTGATCTACGGCGGGATCCGGGTCGTGCCCCTCGCCAAATTTGCCCAGGCCTGGCAAACCAATGACCGTGAAGCGGCATTCATCGCCCGCCCGGACAAGCAGCCCCAGACGGTGACCTGAGGTCCCGGCTCACGGACTGGGGCTTCGTCGTTGAGGCGGCCCAGCGCAACCATGCAGCCCTCTTTGCCCTGCCGTTCATGCCGCAAAACCAACAAGTGCCTTCCCTAGAAGCAATTGCCTGTTGATCGTCGCCCTAAAAGAGCCCCACCCTTGTCTGTCTCAGTCCAGGAGGCGGTTTTTGCGTGTGTGGGTGTGGACGGCGGATCGCTGCTGATAAACCCGGGTCGCCGCCGCAAACCGAAACAGACCACGGTCCCGGTAGGGATCGTGGGCTGTTCTGCTGTGCTTGCTCAAACAGGCTTGCCCGGCCGGTCATGCTGAGCGTCGTTGCGCATCATGACCGGTGCCGGAGTGACCCTATTGGGCGCCCGTCGAGAAAGTCCAGACGGTGTTGGTCTGGAGCGGTGTGCCGACAGTGTTCTTGACGCCGGTCGTCAACGTGGCCGTGAAGGTGGTGTTCAGGGGGAGCGGCGCCTGGGGGGAGAACTGGGCGACCGTGCCGTTGTAGGACACCGAGCCGAAGATCTGGAAGCCACCGGCAAAGACGGTGAAGGTATCCGTGTTGATCGTGGCCGCTGTCATCGGCTGGCTAAAGGTGGCGAAGATCCGGCCGGAGCCGGTGACCACGGGGTTGGGATTGGCGGTCGGCGCCGGGGTCGGGGTCGACACGGGCGTCGGGGTCGGCGCTGCGGTCGGGACGGCCGTCGGGGCAGTCGTTGTGGCCGGAGCGGGCGAGTTCGTCGGGAACGCGGTCGGCGTGGCTGCGGCTGTCGGAGCAGCCGTGGCGGCAGGCGTCGGGGTGGGGGAGGCGTTGGGCAGGACGACGGTCGTCTGCGTGCAGCTGAAGAGGCTCAGAACGGCCGCTGATGCAACGACGGCTGTCAGAGCCGTTTTTTTGGTGATGTTTTTCATGGAGTATCCCTGCTTTCGAGGTTTACTGACATCCCATCCAAAATAGGCCAAATCGATTGCTGGAAACCGGCAGAAGATCCGCCTAAAATGAGCAGAATTCCAATAAATAATGCAAATACTGGTTCAACTCTGGTCAGGCACAATCGAATGGCCGTTAACCACCTGCAGAAGGAAACTTTGCAGTTTTCGTTCCGCCTATTTGGACCTGAACCGTAATCCGATCGTAACACGTTTGCGAAAATTTACAAAGAAAAGTTACAAAGAAATCGAGCTACTGAAATGCGGCACTACGCAGGTGAGGCGAATCCCATTGTCAGCAGGCCGGGCACACGGCTATGGGTGTCTGGTCGGGCCTTACATATCGGAGTAATTAGGAACCCGAAATCGTCCGCTACTTGCCGGATCCAGCATAGCGATCGAGGGCTTGGCGGCACCATGGTCGATCGCATCCTGATCAAGCCGGGCGTCGATCATACGGGATCGTCCGCAGGGGCCAGGCGACGCAGCGTGGGCTCAGCCGGTGTGGGGCATCCCGGCCATAATCCTCACGGTGAGGCCCACCAGCCGCATGACTTACTGGCCGTCGGGTCTTAATTCTCGTGTACCCCGAAGCGTGGCTGTGCAAATGACGCCAGCCTTCGGTCAATGTCCAGCAGAAGTACGGGTGGGAGTGACTGTGACGACCCCCACCAAGGAAGGCGCCTACTGTTGGCGCTTGAGCTCAGCGTTGATGTTGGTCTGATCCAGCTGGTACCAGGCGCCCGAGGCGGCGTCGATGATCACCGGGATAAACCCCATCAGGATGTCCGCCACGACATAGCCGGGGCCGATGTTGTTCGTGATGTGGAACATCTTGCTTTCGAATCCGGCTTTGCGGAATTCAATGTTGTAGGTCTTGTTGCTTTCCAGCTTGATGCGCAGGGGCGTCGAGCCGAAGTCCTGGCCGTTGATGAAAACCTTGGCGGCGTCTTCGCTCGACGAGAAGGAAACTTCTTCGTTGGCCCCCTTCATGATCGCGGCGCAGCCAATGACAGACATCGTGCAGCCGATGGCGATGAGGGCGGTCAGCAGTTTCTTTTGCATGGCAATTTCCCTGGCGGGCAACATCGATGGTGCTGGTTTTTGCGTATACGTTAGGTCTTTACCATGGAGGGGCTTGTGCGGCCTTGGTGAGCCGTGACAGCCATTCTGGTTGAGGCCGTCCAATCGGTCAGCGTTGAATGGACGTTGAGGATGGCGTTCGTTTTCACCCTTCCTGAAGGTTCCCCCCCAAGGGCAACCTAGGGATAAAATCGCTAGTTTGGTTTGATGGTGATGGTGTTTTGAACGTGGGACGATTGCCCCCGGAAGTTAGCCGCTGAACGGGTAGGGCAGCTTCTGGAAGATGCGGTTGACGGCGGGGATCATGGCCAGCCCTCTGATGCCGGAGCCGGCGAGCATGGCAGTGCAGGCGGTCACGCCGCTCGTCACGGCGATCCGCTTGAGTCCGGCGTTGGTGCCGTTCTTCCAGGTGTCGGGGTTGGCGCTGAGACGGACGACTTGGCCCGTCACGGCCGCCGTGGCGTTGGAGATGCCGACGAGCAGGACCGGGGGCAGTTTGGTGAAGCGGCTGGCGACACGGCCCTGGATATAGGGACCCGCCATGCAGCCGGCGGCGATGAACAGGCCGGTCTGGCCGCCCCGCAGCGCCCGGGTCACCAGGCGGTTGTCCCAGGGCAGGTTGTCGGATTTGTTCTTGATCACCTGGACGGTGGTTTCGGCGACGGCGTGGGTGATGGCCGCCGCTGCGAAGGAGAGGACGATGGCTTTGCCACGACCGCTCTTGAGGGCACCCTTCATGACTTGGTCAGCGACGATCCCGGTGCCGATCGGCAAAAAGACGTCTAGCACCGTGCGGACGCCGCCTTCGACGTCGTTGTCGACTTCAGCCTTGGCCACCCGTGCAACGGGCCGCAGGACTGCATGGTTGGACACTGCACCAATGGACATCGTTATCTCTCCCAAGCTCACCACCACCAGGGTTATAGGGCGCAACCACTGAAAGGCTTCTTAACAACGCATTAGGTTTCGCTGAAGGTTTCCCAATCCTGAGAGCGGTCCAGGTCGCGTGGCGGTTCGATCTGCCCCCAAACGCGATCAGCGGCGATCCCGTGAGACCACCGCTGATCGCCCGCCGTCGTTAACGACTTGGCGCGGGGCTCGGGGCCACGCTGGCGGCCACTTCCAATGTGCCGGTGATTAAGCTGCCAGTCGCATCCCAAGGCGGGGCCGGGTCACCTGGGGCGGCATACATGAGCAACCGCCCGGGCCAACTGAAGGCCGGACAAGTCCCGTCAGGTGCTCTGAGAAGGCCATTGGGGCCCGGAGTCAGCGCACTCGGATCGGGAAAAACAACCACGTGAATCTGTCCGATGGCGATCATCTTGGGTGCGACGCTGGGATAGGGGCTGGTGGCGACATAATCCTTGTTGGTGTCACCAGGCCGGCGCGGCGCGATCACGACACCGTCGGGCGTGATCTGGGCCGGTAGAAATGCGTTGCCATCCGATGGGATCGTCACCTGAGGTTCGATGGGCAAGCCGGCATCATCCCGGGTGACGATGGTGCCTGCCGCCGTCAGCTTGAATGCGCCACGGCGGGTGAAGTAGACTTTTTCGGACTTGGGATCCCGCACCTGAAAGTATCCTGGGCCGTCCAGCGCCCAGTCATACAGATTGCCTGTCGTCGTCAGGCTGCCCAGGATGAAGGGGGCAGGCGTTTTCGGGTCGTTCACCGTGCAGTCGGGGCCAGCAATGCCCCGGGCGGCGTCGGTCGTACAGGCACTCAAGAGGAGTCCGGCAATCACGGTGACGACGATGCGCATGACGGATGACCTCGGACGGAGTAGGGCGGCGGTGCCACAAAAGTGTGTCAGTCCAAACCGATGGCCGCAAGGATTGCCATCACGAAGGCCCGGACAATTGTCGTCCGGGCCTTCCGGTCATTCGCCTACTCGGCGTAGTACTTCATCTTGCCGCCTTCATTCTTGAAGGTGACTTTTGTCGTCTCGCACATGTCGATCTCATCGACGTCCCACTTGGTGCCGTTGCTGTCGATGACACGGATGGAAAAGGAGCAGACGTCCTGACCGAAGCCTGTGAAGTTCGCTTTGACGGTCTCGCCGGGGGAGATCTCGTCGTGGAAGATCGCATCGCCCCAGTCGTTGGCGTTCGACTTGCAGATGAAAACGTCCGTGAACGCCGTGGCCGTTCCGTTCGTGAAGACTAATTCCCCGTTGGCCGTGGCTGCAAATGCTGCCGACGATGCCGTGCCCAGCATCGTGGCGACGAAGCCCAGACTCAACAACAGTTTCCGCATGTTTGTTCTTCTTCTTTCGAAAGCACGATGATCGATGTTCGGCTGTCATCCTGCAATCGTTACAGGGCGGCATCCGACGCCACGGCCACCCAGGGCCGGAGACCGTCCGGGGGACGCGGCATTCCAACAAAACCGGCATGTGACCAAGCGCCCATCCGGACAAAGCCGCGAGCGCTGGTTTCCAGCATACAACCCCTTGACCGGTCGTTCCATTGGGGCGTTACAAGCCTTCAACGCAAAGACTGCGGCGTTTGTGTTGTCCATTGGCGCCAGAGGACACGCCGCCCTACGATCAAGGCAAATGAAAAGCGCCCCGTTTTGTCGGGGCGCTTATGTTCGATTACCGGTCCCGTTCGACGGCCTCGGTGGCGATCGCCGCCTGCGCTGCGGCCAACCGGGCGATGGGCACCCGATAAGGACTGCAGCTCACATAGGTCAGTCCGATGTTGTGGGCAAAGGCGATCGAGCTGGGCTCACCGCCATGCTCGCCGCAAATGCCGAGCTTCAGGTCGGGTTTGACCTTGCGACCCTTTTCGGCGGCCATCTGGATCAGCTGGCCGACACCCTCCTGGTCCAGGATCTCGAAGGGGTTGGCCGGGAGCAGCTTCTCTTCCAGGTACTGCTGGAGGAACTTGCCCTCGGCGTCGTCCCGGGAGTAGCCAAAGGTCATCTGCGTCAAATCGTTCGTGCCGAAACTGAAGAAGTCCGCCTCGACGGCGATCTGATCGGCCGTCAGGGCCGCCCTCGGGATCTCGATCATCGTCCCGAAGCGGTACTCGACTTGGGCGCCGTGGTGGGCCATGACTTCCTGGGCGGTGGCTTCCAGCTGTTTTTTGACGGCTTTCAGCTCGTTGACGTGGCCGACGAGGGGGATCATGATCTCGGGCTGGACCTTGATGCCCTTCTTGCTGACGGTGATCGCCGCCTCGATGATCGCCTGCACCTGCATCTCGTTGATCTCGGGCATCATCAGGCCGAGGCGGCAGCCCCGCAAGCCCATCATCGGGTTCGATTCGTGCAGTTCCTCGACCCGGCGGAGGAGGGCCTGGCGCTCCTTCAGGCGGGCGGCATCGTTGCTGCGGATGCGTAACTCGGTCACCTCGATGAGCAGGTCCTTGTAGCTGGGGAGAAACTCGTGCAGTGGCGGATCCAGGAGGCGTATGGTGACGGGCAGGCCGGCCATCATCTCGAAAAGTTGCACGAAGTCCTGACGCTGCATCGGCAGTAGCTTGCCGAGGGCCTTGCGGCGATCGTCGAGGTTGCGGGCGAGGATCATTGCCTGGACGACGGGCAGCCGGTCCTGGGCCATGAACATATGCTCCGTCCGGCACAGGCCGATGCCGCCGGCGCCGAATTCCAGGGCCTTGGCGGCGTCTTCCGGGGTGTCGGCGTTGGCCCGGACGCCGAGCGTGCGGAACTGGTCGGCCCAACCGAGCAGGATGCGGAACTCGTCGGACAGGGCGGGCTGGACCATGGGCACCAGACCGAGGATGACCTCACCCGTGGAGCCGTTGATCGTGATCTGGTCGCCTTCCTTGACGGTGACGTCACCGACGGTGAAGGTCTTGCCGGGCAGATCGACGGAGACGGACTCGCAGCCGGCGACACAGGGCTTGCCCATGCCACGGGCGACGACAGCGGCGTGCGACGTCATGCCGCCCCGGCTGGTCAGCACGCCTTGGGCGTGGATCATCCCGTGGATGTCGTCGGGGCAGGTTTCCGTGCGGACGAGGACGACTTTGATCCCCGCTTTGCCGAGGCGTTCGGCGTCATCGGCCTCAAAGGTGACGATCCCGGACGCCGCACCGGGACTGGCGGGCAGGCCTTTGGCGATGCGCGTGATCGGGGCGTTCGGGTCGATCTGGGTGTGCATCAGCTGGTTCAGGGACATCGGGTCCACCCGCTGGACGGCTTCGGCCTTGTCGATGATCCCCTCGTTGGCCATGTCGACGGCGATCTTCACGGCGGCACCGGCCGTGCGTTTGCCGGAGCGGGTCTGCAGCATGAACAGCCGGCCTTTTTCGATCGTGAACTCCAAGTCCTGGATGTCCCGGTAATGGGTCTCCAGTTTTTGGGCGATCTGCTGAAACTGGGCGTAGACCTCAGGCAGCACGTCGCCCATCTCGACGATCGGCCGGGGCGTGCGGATGCCGGCGACGACGTCCTCGCCCTGGGCGTTGAGCAGGAACTCGCCGTAGAGCTTGCGTTCACCGGTGCTGGGGTTGCGGGTAAAGGCGACGCCCGTGCCGGAGTCGTTGCCCATGTTGCCGAAAACCATCGCCTGGATGTTCACGGCGGTGCCCAGGTCGTGGGCGATGCGGTTGTGGTTGCGGTAGGTGACGGCCCGGGGGTTGTTCCAGGATTTGAAGACGGCCTCGATGGACAGCCGCAACTGCTCCAGGGGATCCTCGGGGAACGTGATCCCGTGTTCGTTCTGCAGGTACCGCTTATAGGTACCGACCAGCTCCTGCAGGACTTCGGCCGTCAGGTCTGTGTCGAGCGTGACGCCCTGCTTCTCTTTGGCCTGATGGAGCAGGCGCTCGAAGTTTTCGCCCCGCACGCCCAAAACGACGTTGCTGAACATCTGGATGAAGCGGCGGTAGGAGTCGTAGGCAAAACGGGCATTGCCGGTCTGGGCGATGATCCCCAGGACGGTGGTCTCGTTCAGGCCGAGGTTGAGAACGGTGTCCATCATCCCGGGCATGGAAAACTTGGCCCCGGAGCGGACGGAGACGAGCAGTGGATTTTGCGGGTCGCCGAAGCCTTTGCCTGCCTCTTTTTCAAGGAGGACGAGATTGGCCCGGACCTCGGCGAAGAGGGTTTCCATGAAGCCGGGGCCGGCCGCGACGTACTGATTACAGGCACCGGTGGTGATCGTGAAGCCGGGAGGGACCGGGAGTCCGGCCCGCATCATCTCGGCGAGACCGGCACCTTTGCCGCCGAGGAGGTCTTTCATGTCGCCCGTCCCTTCGACAAAGCGATAGACCCACTTGGTCTGCTGGGCCACGGCGTTGGGTGCTGACTGCATCGTCATGAAGAGCGTCTCCTCTTGTTCCCGCTTGGGGGTCCATTCGTCGTTGAAAGAACCGTGACCTGGTGCGTGTGCACGTTAAACGAGGCCGGGTAGCGTGCAGGCGGATCGAGCGTCAGTATACCCCGGCGATCCGAGGGTCGGAAAACCGGCATGAGACCGGACTCGCTGTCCGGGCCAATCACCGGGAGGCGCCGCTCCGTGTAGGTGCAAATGATGACGGTGGTCAGGTGCTGGATTGGTTATGGCTGGGCCGACTTGGGGTATGTAAGGTTAAGCGGTTGATTGGACGGTTCAGTCCGGCGGCCCGACAATTCATTACCAGTTTCTCAACCGAAGGG
>JACMPN010000463.1 GCA_014377495.1 Candidatus Sericytochromatia bacterium | reverse complement strand
GAGGGGGGCGGCCAGCAGCCCGACCCGGCCCCGCAGGGCCTGCTGGATGGCCCGCACCACGGCGTCTTGGGCCATGGGACCGACCACCCCGATGCCCACCGCCAGCGCCTCGGTCCCGAGGCCGGCATCCGGGAGCCCGACAGCCGCCATCGGCGCCGTGGCGATCTCCGGGACTTTGGCGAGGGCCGACTCGATGTCTTCGGCACTGTATTTGCGGGCGGCGATGTTGATCACGTCCGTCATCCGCCCACAGACATAGAGCCGGCCGTCGGCGAGATAGCCGAGATCCCCCGTGTGCAGCCAGCCGTCCTGCCAGCGGGCAGCGGTGGCTGCCGGGTTCCCCCAATAAGCCCGGCCCACGGACGCACCCCGGGCCTCGATCTCACCCAATTCACGGTCGCCAGCCAGCCGGCCATCGGCCATGATCCGCACCTCGACACCGTCCAACGGCGCCCCGATCGCCGCCACGTAGAGATCGCCGGCCGGATCCGGCTCGGCCCGCCGGGTCTCGGCCATGCCAGCCGCCATGATCCGGTCGGCGGGATGGGACCGGCCCGGCGCCGCCAGGGCGATTGCCGTCGCCTCGATCATGCCGTAGGCCGGGGTGATGCTGCCCGGGGCCAGGCCGTGCAGGGCCATCATCGCCTCGAAGGCGACAACGGCGGCAGGGTCGATGCGCTCACCGCCGAGTTGGAGGCTGCGCACCGCCGACAGGTCGAGGGTACCGAAAGCCCCGGCCCCCACCTGCAGGGCGGCCTTGAGCAGAAAGGACGGCACGAAGCTGTGTGTGGCCCGGTGCTCGGCCAACGCCCGGAAAAGGGCCGGCACGTCCGACATGATCGCCGCCGGCGAGAGGCCGATCACCGCCGCACCGGCCGCCATGGCCATCAGCGACGCCGTCAGCCCCGACGCATGGTGGTACGGTATCCACGTCAGCAACCGGGAGGCGGGCGTCAACTGCAGGCGCTCAATCAGGCGGCCGTATGACCGGACGGTCAGCCCGTGCTCGATCATCACCGCCTTGGGCTCGCCACCCGTCCCGGAGGTGAGCCCCAGAAAGGCCACGTCCCCGGCATGGCAGGGCACCGGCGTCCCAGCCGGATGGCCGACCCAGGCAGCCGGGGTCCACCACCGGCGCCCGGGATCGGTCACCGCCGCCGTCGCCACCCAGGCCCAAGGGGCGAAGGCGTCCTCATAGGCCTGCAACTGCTCGGGATGATCCGTCCAGGGGCGCTGGCCGATGTGGGTCGCCACGCCGAGCGGCAGGGCGCCGGCGGCCATCGCCCCGAAAAAAGCGACCAGGAAATCCGCCCCCGGCGGCAGACCCAGGAGGATGCGGGCCCCCGCCGGACAGCCCGCCGCCTGCAACAGACCGGCAAAGGCCAGGGACCGCTGCCGCACCTCGGCCCAGGTGACGGGCGCCTGGCCGAGGTAGATCAACTCGGCATTGCGGGCGGCGGCGGTGTCGAGCAAGGCCAGTAGGGTGTCGGCTGCGTGCATGGAGTCCTCGCTTGGTGGGGCCGGCGCCCCGCATTCCGGGGCGGTCAGACGTTCGCTGGTGCCGCCATCTTATGGCTGAGGAGCACCTTTTGCAACGGGGCGTATTCGGGACTGCTGCGCAGGTCGGCGGCGCCGACCGCCGGGCCCCGGTGGAGCTCGAAAGCCCGGTGCACCAGCTGCACCTCCGGCGTGGTGAAGCCGTTGCCGAGGCGCATGAACTCGCCCCAGCCGGCCGTCCCGGCATAGGTCGTCGGCGTGTACACCGTGTGCCTGGTGGCCCGGCTGATGACCTCCTTCAGCTCGGCGGTTTCGGAGGCATTCATCGTGTCGTGCCGCCAGTTGTTCCAGGCACCCTTGATGCCGTATTCGGCGCGCCGGGACCAGATGGGAGAATGGGTCTCGAAATTCCACGCACTGCCGCCGAAGACGTCGATACCGAAATTGTCGAGGGTCGGGCCGACTTCGAGCACGGACGAGGAAACATGCATGCGGTTGCCGGTCCGGACGTACGTGGAGATGATGTCGGGATCGGCCACCAGACCGGTCAGCGAGCCCCGCTTGAGGACTTCGAGCAGCGGGGCCTCACCGACGGTGGAGACGACGCAGGCATCAGCACCATAGCGCTGCAACACCTCGGCCAGCAGCGTCGGGGCCCGGCCCTTGTCCATGGAGGTCAGGTACTGTCCGCCGACGACGAGGACGGCGTCCGGCCAGGCCGCCCGCAGGGCCTGGATCGCCCGCAGGGAGTGGTCGTAGCCCCCGGACGAAGGTCGTCGAGAAGAGGGCGAACGTCGGATCGACCGTCTTGGCCAGTGCCACAAGACTGGTGGTGGTGACCATGTTGGCCACCCGAACGGTGTAGCCGTGGCGGCGCAAAAAGCTCTCGAACAACCCGCCGGTCAGCTGAGTCATCGTCAGCGACTCGTAACGCTCCCACTCGGCCAGATGACCATGACGCACCCAACTCAGGTAGCGGGGGATGTCCATGACGCGACCGTCGAGGACCACCGACTCCGCCAACTGGGCTGCACCGGGGGCGATGGCCGGACCGGCCGAATGTCCATCGGCAAAGTCGTTGTCCCAGATGTCACCGTCGTAAAACGACGAGATGAACAGGACATCGGTGGCGTCGGCCATGACAGTCTCCCAAACGTCGCGGAGGAGGCAGAGCAGACCGCACCCGATGGGCGGTGGGGAAGCGGTAAGTCCGAAAGGCGGGGAGGCAGGTGCGTCGTCACCCCTCGGACCAGCGGCAATCACCCGCACCGACCCGGGGCATCACATCAGGGCGTCGCAGGGCAACACTCTAACAATGATATTTTTAATAGCTTAACAGCCAGGAAGCCCCTTGATCAGGAGACAAGTCAAATCGCTCATGTCCACAGGGTTTGCAGGAGTTTCACACTGGTCGCGGCGCCGGCCAAGGCGAGCGGCGGCGGGGCGGGTGCGACCCAGTGGCCGGGCTGCGGCTGCCAGCGTGGAGGCAGGCCCTGACGGACGTAGCCCGAGGCCAGGACGGGCGGGGTCAGCTGCGCAGCAAACGGAAAGTCGAAGGGCAAAAAACCGGCATCGCCATGCCAGAGGACGGCCTTACAAAACGTGTTCACCACGGCCAAAGCAGCCTGCGCCCAGCCGAGGTGCTCCCGGTCCTTGCCGAGCAGGTCGCGCACGGAGGCGACGAACTGGGACACCGGCGGCCCGGGCGGCATGCAGGACGGGGAGCAGGCCGGGCCGGAAACGCCAAGGGGGCAGACAGCAGATCGCCGGCGGCATCGGCAGGCCGGTGACCGAGCCAGAGCGGGGCGGCGGGGGCCATGGCGGCGGCGAGGGCTGGGCACGCTGCAAGTGCCCGGCACCGAGCGGGGAAAAGACATGGAGGGCGATGCGCATCGTCGGCCCAACGTACCACCCTGACCCTGGCGTTGGTAGGGTGGTGGGGGCTGTGCTACCGTTTCAGATGACGCCGAAACGCCGTGACGCCGGGCGCCGTGACAGGTGCGTGAGAAGGACCCCTGCGATGTGGCTGGTCAACGACATCGAGATGCATGTGGCGCACGCCTGCAACCTGACGTGCGAAAGCTGTGCCCACTTTTCCAACCAAGGCCACAAGGGACTGGTATCCCTGGCCGAGGCGGACCGGTGGATGGCTTTGTGGAGTCACCGGGTCAGCCCACAGATCTTTTCGCTGCCGGGCGGCAAGCCGACCATCCATCCCGAGCTGCCGGATTTCGTGCGGCTGGTGCGGCGGCACTGGCCCCAGGCGAACCTCCGGCTCGTCACCAACGGATTTCTGCTGCACAAGCATCCGGACCTGCCCGTTGCCCTCAAAGCCATCGGGAACGCCCGACCCTGTCTGTCGATCCACCACGGTTCCCCGGAGTATGCGGCGAAGCTGCAGCCCGAGCTCGCTCTGCTGCAGGCCTGGGGGCGGGACTACGGCATCCACGTACGGATCAACGACTCCCATCCAGAACTGGACTCGTCGCTACACAGGCGTCGGCGCCGAGATGGCCCCGTTCGCCGACGCCCAGCCCCGGACCCGTTGGGAAAACTGCAAAGCCAAGGATTGCAAACAGCTGTTCGAGGGGCAGCTCTGGAAATGCTCCCCGCTCACCTACCTGCGGCTGCAGGACACCAAATACGGGCTGTCCGAGGCATGGGCGCCCTATCTGCAATACCAGCCCCTGCCACCCGACTGCACCGACGAGGCGCTCCGGCTGTTCCTGGCCCACGAGGACGAAGCCTATTGCGGCATGTGCCCGGCCCGCCCCGAGCCCTGCGAGAAACCCCTGCCGTTCGCCAGTGCCGGCGGGGCGGGGCCGCTGACGTGACGCAGCCACGGTGGTCATGAACATCGAGACCCAGCAGGCGCTCATCGACCGCCTGCTCGTGCACCTGGCCAACGGCACCTCGGAGATGATGGCCGGCGAGCAGATGATTGCCAGCAACCGGTATTTCGCACCCGCCTTCTTCGACCGCGAATACCGGGCCCTGTTCCGTCGGCTGCCGCTGGTCATCGGGCCGTCGTCGCTGGTCCCCCAGCCCGGCGACTTCCACACGTGCGACAACTACGGACTGCCGGTCCTGCTCACCCGCACGGCCGACGGCACACTCCAGGCCTTCGTGAATGCCTGCACCCATCGGGGCGCCCGCCTGGTCAGCGCCGAGCAGGGCTGTGGGCGGAACGCCTTCACCTGTCCCTATCACGGCTGGACCTTCGGCCACGACGGGCAGTTGCGGCATATCCCCCAGGCAGGGGGGTTTCCGCAGACGGACAAAACGACCCATGGCCTGAAGCGTCTGCCTGCCCAGGAGCGGTTCGGCCTGATCTGGGTGGCCCTGGACCCGGCTGCCACCCTGGACGTCGATGCCTACGTCGGCCCCTTGGGCCCCGAGCTGGCGGCCCTGGGGCTGGACCGGCACGTGGCCTTTCGCACCAGCAGGCAAGCTTTTGCCGGGAATTGGAAGTTCGCCATGGAAAACCTGCTGGAGGCCTACCATGTGCCGTACGCGCACGCCGAGACCGTGCACAAGGCGCTCACCGGCTCGATTTTGGTGGACCGTTTCGGGCTCCATCAGCGCTTTGTGGCCGCCAGGCATGAGGTCGCCAAACTCGTCGGCATCCCCCGCCACCGCTGGCGGTTGCGGGCCTGCGGCGGAGTCGGCTACTTCCTGTTTCCGAACACGGTCCTGGCCGTGCATCCCGACCACATCCTCTGGCAACGGGCCTATCCCACTGGTCCGCAAGCCGCCGTGTCCGCCCTGACGCCCCTGATCCCCGCCACGGCCCAGGGTGGCGACTGGCCGGCGATCTGGGAGCGCCGCCTCCGGCACGCCGATCAGGTGGTGGACGAGGACGTCGCCATCACCGAACCCATCGGCAGGGGCATCACGGCGGGCCTGCATCCGGGTTTCCGGATCGGACGCCATGAGCTGGCCATCGCCGCCTTCCATGCCGGGATCGATCAGGCGATGGCGACCGACGGCGGCGGTACGTTATGCTGAGCCGGAGGCCCTAGCGGGCGTCCCCTTTTCTGACGGCTGGAGGTTTGCCACGTGGCCCAAACTGCTGACGAGATTCAAACAGTCCTGTTCGATCTCATCCTCGAAGTCGTGCCCGGCCTGCCCGAGGAGGACGTCAAACCGGACGTCAGCCTGACCAATGAACTGGGCCTCGACTCGGTAACGGTCGTGCGTCTGGCCATCGAGGTCGACAAGTCCCTCGGCAAGTCCGTCCCGCTCACCGTCTGGCTGGCGGCCGAGGGCCCGCAGGGCCGGGACACCCTGCAGGCGATGGCCGCCTGGATCGCCGCTGGCGCCCCGCCGCCGCAGGGCTGATCTTGCCCTGGCTCAATCTGCCTGCCACAAACTGCGCTCCCGGGATGCCGCCACCGCTCGGCCGGCCGGGCACGGCAGACCTCGATTTTGCGCTGGTGGCAGGGCTGCGCCGTGTGGCAGACTGCCTTCAGGTCACCCTGGCCGAGGT